>CAYWHV010000152.1:0-6290 GCA_964458045.1 uncultured Methanospirillum sp. | reverse complement strand
ATTGCCCTCTGCATCAATTACCTTTGCCTTACTGGAAGCCTTGTCTGCAATCTTTCCATCCTTGATACAGACATCGGATACATCTCCCTTATTTCCGGTCTTCGGGTCGTAGACTTTTCCGTTTTTGATGATATATTCGCTCATGATATTCAACTCCTTAATTTGCCTTCAGCTCTTTGACCCTCTTTAACACACCCTCAAGGAACTGCTGGTCGGTTAACATTCCTTCCGGAGGCTCGACAACTTTTCTTGCTTCAATTGGGACATTGTCCATACGATAGCAGTTTCCTCCGACTTCAACACCCACAAATGCCACCGGAACATGAACCTTACAGATGGAGGTTGTCGGGGTGATATGCGGGTCAATTGCTACAGACGGGAGTTTTGAGATCTCCTTGACACATTGCATCGGGAAGTGTGCTCCCGGGTCACTGCCGAGGACAAACATAGCGTCAATCTCTTTGCGTTTCAGGAGTTCTATGGTTCCTGTTTCACCAGGGTTGTACCGTGCAAACCCTCTGGAGAGGTCAACGGAGTAGGGGAATCCGAATTGCCAGCCGAGAACCTGGCCTGATCCGGTCACATTATAGTGTCCCCGCATGGCTATGATGGAGAACTTGGTGTAGTCGTTCAGATCCTTTGTCAGCATGATTGCTGCATCGATGTTGTGGTCTTTTCCAAGAGACTGGGTCACACCCATACCGAAGAAGATGACACCGAAACGACCTGATTTTAATATTTCTGCTGTCTCGTAGACTTTTTCCTTTGGAACTCCTGCGATGATATCTCCGGTCAGTTCCTGTCCGCGGACTGCTGCACGGATTGCCTGGAGCAATTCGTAGTCATAGCCCTGTTCAACCTGAAGATGAATATCTGCAATGCTGGAGGTATCGGTGCACCGTGGGTCAACTACTATGATCTTTCTCTGTTTCTGACCCTTACCGGTGAAGTATCCACGGGGGAAGATGGAATATCGGGACATATGCCGGGGATGTCCGTGTGCCGGATTGGATCCCCAGAAGATGATTCGGTCAGCACGGTTCTTGACTTCACCAAGGGTGCAGCTGGGAATACCGACATTCTGAACCGCAATCAGAGTGGTTCCGTGACAGACTGCTGCGGTATTGTCAACAAGTGCTCCACAGAGTTCTGCAATCTCATGTCCGACGCTCTGTGATTCACAGTTTGTTGAGGACCAGCCGTACATGGATGGCTTTTTTGCATTTGCCAGCATCTGTGCGGTGTATTCAATTGCCTCATCGTAGGTTATCTCTTTGAATGATCCGTCTTCCTGAAGTTTTTGTGGACGGGTTACCCGGTGAGAGTGGTCAGAAGAATGAAGGAATTTCTCTGCTCCGATGGCACAGGCATTTTCAACATCCAAAATTTTCTTCCCTTCATCATCCGTGGTAACGATAAGATCATCACAGAGCGTTCCACAAAAAGGACAGATAACATCAGTACATGTTTTTGTCATCAGTTGTCACCCCAGCATTTTGAACGAACGAGTTCTAATGAGTTTAATACTTTTTCTTTCTCTGCTGGTTCAATGGTAATCGGGACTCCCTTAAATGTGGGCATACCGGTGCTGTATGTTTCAGGACTGGTCACACTGTTCGCCCATGGTCCCATGGGAATGAAGGCAACACCCGGATGTGGGCCCTGTGTTGCTTCAATTGCCTTGACTACAACCTCTCCGTGTTCACTTTTTACCTTGACATTGGTATTTTTCATGATACCGAGACGTTTAAAGTCAGAATCATCGATCTCGATGATACCACATGCTTTCATGTACTTGTCGGTCTCTTTTCCGCCTTCCATAGAGACGCCCTGTTGAATGGTACGTCCGGAAATCAGATTGATGGAAATTGTGCTCATAATGCTCCTCGTAACGAAGATATCGCCGATGATCAGTCATATGACCGAAATGTCGGTTATATGATGCATGTCCCGGAACATGCAGACCAGTATCCTGGTAGTCCCGTGATAACAGAATTTCTCTCTTTTCAGTATATAAATTCTTCTGATAAAATTTTCTAAAATGATGATTTATCGGGGAACAAAAAAAATTATCCAATCAAAATAATTAATAATTCAAATGATTAACTTTAATTTTTTATACTATGATAATTCTTAGATAGAGAAAAATTCGTCTGAATAGCAGGGTAAGTTAATGAAATATAATTAAACTAATTCGATTAGAAAATACATTGCCATAATGTCCCGCGCAGTATGATGATTATCAGTGAAAAAACCTAGCTCTATTCATGATTCTGAAAAATAAAAATGTCTGTTAATTAAATAGTATTGATGTTCAGATCTTTTGAACAGATCTGATGTATAGTATCGAAAGGCAGAATCATTCATGAAGGAAGAACTCGGGAAAATCCTTCACAAATTCGGGTTGACTCTGCCTCCATCACGTTAAACATGTGCCCGGTGGTATAGCCGAGCAATACATCATCTATGGTTTGATGAGATAACCGTATCGGTTTTTTCTTGATTTTTGGAGAATATGGGTGTAAAAATTTGTGAAAATATAATCAGAGTAATTTTACTTTTTTGCATCCTGATGAATGTTATTTAACATGTTGCCCTGCGTGAATATATAATTATATATAATTAATTTTCATCAAAAATAGCTAAAAATAATTCGCTCGTCAGTCTTTCATCTCAAATTCTCATCACGGTGCCGCATGTGTTGTTGAATATTGGTGAGATCACTCCAGGACATGTTATTGAAATCTATTAACAAATCCCTCACATGAACAAAAAAATTTTATTTCCTGATTGGATTTTTTGTATCGCTGCTCTCTCCGGGGACTATACGATGGAGGTAAGTATATCAATTTGTATATGTCATGAAGTCAAACATTATTTGTATGTCCAAACTCGGGGACGAATATTCAAAAGAAGAAATTCTCTCTCTTCTCAGAAAAAATGGGAGTACTGATACCCTTATCGACTGGTTTGACCGGTGTATTGATTTTCACATGGGTACAGCAGCCGGGCTTTTAATTGGGATCTATATGGTCGATCATGCCCTCTCGCTCCTTGGTGCAAAACCTGGAGAAAAGTTATATGCTGTCTGTGAAACCTCAAAATGTGCACCTGATCCTTTGCAGGTTATCTTACACTGCACACCAGGAAATCACCGGTTACGGGTCATAAATATTGGGCGGTTTGCCATGACCGTAAACCGTCCCAGTGATGAGGATTATGCAGAAGGTGTCAGGGTACGAGTGGATCCTGCAAAACTTGAAGACACTCCTGTCCTGAAAGCCTGGTTTGCAAATACTCCGGATTTTAATGGAAAGACCATGAAGAAGCAATTGGTCGATGACATCATCACCAAAGGAACCGGTATGTTATCATGGGAAAAGGTCAAAGTCAAAGTCTCCCATAAACAGAAATGGAAAACAGCGGTCTGTACGTCATGTGGCGAGCCGGTTCCGGAAAATCTTCTGGAAAATGGTCTCTGTCCCGGTTGTGGAAGTCAGAAATATTACGAAAAAATCTGATTTCAGGGAAACACAATCCTGTGGGCCCCGGTATAGATGGTCATGTTAGGTGGCCTGACAAACCCTGCCAGGGTCATATTAACCTTTTTTGCAAATTCAATTCCACCAGCAAATGCGGCATTGTTACTGACCATCACCGGAATACTCGCCCGGTATGCTTTTGCGACCATATCAACCGGGAGTCGTCCTGAACAGACAAGATAACACCGGGAGAGATCTGCTCCTTTCAGTAGGGCCAGTCCTACTGCTTTATCCACCGTCGTATGCCGGCCCATGTCCTCTACACCGCAGATAACAGTTCCATCCTCTTCAATGATGAGACTGCAATGCATCCCGCCGGTCCGTTTCCAGATGACCGAGTAATCATTTATCTTATCCATTGAGCTCAATATGGTCTTTGCACTCAGTATAAACCCGTCTGGAAGAGGACTCATCGCACCTTCGGGAAGCAGGTCACGGCATGATCCCCCTGAACTGTTCTTTGAAAACTGTCCGGATGGAGTGGCACCAGTCCTCGTCGTCACGGAGATATCCGGTAGGTTTATCGAAATCTCCTCTATCTCACTCCTGGAACAGATATATCCCTCACAGATGAGGTATCCGACAGCAAACGCCTCAAGGTCCAGAGGTGTAATCGAGAGATCTCCAATAATACACCCATTCAGGGTAAAAATGATCCTGGATTCGGTGCAAACCTCGACGGTTGTTTCCCGGATCTCATCTCCATGTGCCTTGATTACCTGGTATTCTTTTGTTATCCCAAGGGTTGTGCTGTCAGCCTCTGTCATCTCTGGTCACCTGCAGGAAAAAAAGGAGAGTATAAACTCAGGCCTTTGTGAAAATACTGGAAGTTAATAGAAAAAAAAGGTTGGGATTATTCTTCCGCAAAGATATTGGTGTAGATTGAGTCGGTGTGGGTTGCATCAAGACGTGCACGCTCAGTCTTCTCTTCTACGAATGCATGGATTGGCGGAGTCATATCCTGACCTGGAACATGGCCGAACATCTTCTGAATCTCAACCTGCTGTGAGTGCATGAAGAGTGCATTCGGGATTTCCATTGGACAGAGTTCCTCACACTGACCACAGTTGATACAGGAGTCTGATACGTGTGCATACCGGATCAGGTGGAACATGAAGCTGGTTGGCAGAACACCCGGGGCGATATACCAGGGCTTCTTGGTGGAACACTCAACACAGTAACAGATTGGACAGGCTTCAACACAAGCATAGCACTTGACACATTTTGAAGACTCTGACATCATGAGTTTCAGGCGGTCCTTACCCTGACCAAGGCCTTCGAAGTCACGGTGTCTCCACTCATCTCCGAGCTTAAACATTGCCTTCTCAACCTTTGCACGGATATCAATACCCTTCGGGTCTGCTGCACTGGTCTCAAGGGCACCCTTTGACTGGGCACTGTTTACGAGGTTTGCACCCTTCTCTGAACATATCTCAAGGAATGTTGCCTTTCCTGCCTTGTCTCCGATGACTCCCCAGTTCCCTGCTGCAATATCAGCCTGGCGGGGGACTTTCATCTTACAGCGGCGGCAGTTGGAACGACGTCCGTACCCTTCCTCTTCAAGTTCATCGATCTTGATGCCTTTGTGTCCACCCTCGTACTCGATGATGAACTGACCCTTGTCGATCTCTTCCTTGTGAACGGTGTCCGGGTCAACTTCGAATTTATCCTTGATCATCCTCCGGGCTGCAACCGGGCTGACTGATCCTCCACAGTTGACACCGATCATGATGACGTTGTCAAGGTTTATCTGGTTCCGCTTTGCCAGCTCATAGAATGCCATGGCGTCACAGCCCTTACAGGTGACTGCGAGCTTCATGTCCTTTGCCCCGTTCAGATATTTCTTGATCAGTTTGGGGATAAGGAGGGTACCACAGTGCAGGGAACCGGCGGTCTGGATGATGTCTTCTGGATTGGTAATGACGGTTGGAACGGCATCATACAGGTCTTTGCCCTTCTTGATGGCAACAACGGCATCGACCATTTTGGTTTCCAGTGCATGCTTGAGAAGGGCGGTAACTGCTCCTCCACACTCTCCTTTCTTCTGGATTTCTGCATCCTTTGCCCAAGCGTATAACATATCGCCTTTTGCTGCCATCTTAGTTACCTCCGATCTTTTCAATTGAAATGGCACAGTGCTTGAGCTCCGGCATCTTGGACATCGGGTCAAGTGCAGTGTTGGTCAGGTTGTTGGCACCCTCAGGGAAGTGCATGGTCATGTAGACGACACCTGGTGCAACTTCATCGGTGACACGTGCGAGTGTTTTGGTCTCTCCACGGCGGCTTTTCAGCTTGATGTACTCATTGTTCTTGATACCAAGGCGTTGTGCATCTTCAACATTGATCTGTGCATAGGACTCAGGAACTTCACGGTGCAGATCTGCTGCACGATCGGTCTGTGTCCTGGAGTGATAGTGGAAGATGAGACGTCCGGTCATGAGGGTGAACGGATACTCAGCGTCTGCAACTTCTGCTGGTGGGCGGTATTCGATACCAAAGAGGTTACCCTTGCCGTCTGCGGTTCCGAACTTTTCACGGTGCAGGATCGGGGTTCCCGGGTGTTCTTCGGTTGGACATGGCCAGCAGATTGCTTCTGGTCGCTCAAGCTTCTCATAGGTGGCTCCGAACATGGACGGGGTCACAGCCCGCATGTCATCCCAGACATCCTTTGCGGTTGGGAGTTCAAAGCCTTTAAGGCCCATCTTCTTTGCAAGTTCTGCAATGATCCAGATGTCTTCCTTTGACTTG
>CAYWHV010000151.1:0-6302 GCA_964458045.1 uncultured Methanospirillum sp. | reverse complement strand
AATGGCGGATTATCCGGGGACGGGACAATCCGGAGCATCATCTCCGGATCATCCTGTATAAAGTAAACATAATCTGATATCGATGACAGCCCTCCTGCATCATCTCCGCCGATAATAAACGAAAAAACCCGGGCATCCTGCTCTTTCTTCACCCGTTTCCACTCAGTGATCACTCCCTTCCCTGAGATCTCAGAGACTCCGTCTGTCAGGAAAAGCAGGTCTGCTCCCTGAAAGGCCGGCTGGTGGAGTGATTCAAGGCCTGAATAGAGGGCAGTCGTAAAATCGGTCCCACCACCAAATGATCTCTGTAGAAATAACAGAAACTCGTCGGTCATCTTCCTCACCGGTGACAACTCTATCTCAGTGGTGTCACCCGGACCGGAGAAGAGAATCACTTTTACATCCCGCTTTTCCCGCATCATCCGGGTTGCAAGTGCAAATATGATCGACTTCGCTATTGTTTCAGGAAACCCGTTCATTGACCCGGAAGTATCCACGAGGGCAACCAACGGACCCAGTTTCTTTTTTTTCGGTCTGCCACCCGCCTGACCAGGGCCTGTGAGGTCATAGGTAAGCAGTTTCCCCTCGGTAAAATCAGCAAAGAACTTTGATTTCAATTTTGGATGTGATATCTTCACCGCTTCAATCGGAAGGAGACGGGCAATATCCCGGGATCGGGTGATTGAGTACATCTCTGATCTGCTCATCGGAGAGATACCATGAGAAAGGACACCAATGTCATATCTCACTCTCCCTATCTGCCTGATAACCCGCTTCAGCTCCTGATTCTTCTCTGCATACCTCGCAAAAATCTCCAGTTTCTCTATCACCGCTATCTTTTCTGAGGTCATATCCAGCCCCCAGTCAGTACCTGGTTGGACCTCTGCAAGAAACCGGATCGATCTCCGGTGAGGATCAAGAGACTGAATAAGAGAACTGGCAGGATCAATGACGGTCTTCTGAAGAACGGACTGGAGTCGCCTGCTCTCCTCTCCAGGCTTCCACAACTCAGGCTGTATCGTTTGCAATTCACTCATCTGCCTGATTTGTTCCCGGATATGATCCTGAATCTGCCGGATCAGGGACGCGATCCGTGAGAGATTATCTGTTCGGATAGTCCCTTCTCCCTGCCCTCCCGGCCCGTTCTGCGGTACGCTCGTCTCTGTTCCACCTGAATCGTCCTGTTCTGAATCGGCTTTCTCATTCAGATCACAGATCGCCTGCTCAAGATCATCGATCAGATCCTTCATATCATCAGAATCAGGGACTGAAGAACACTCATTTTGCTCTTCTCCATCCTTACAATGGTCAATGGCAGCCATGCAATCCTTGCAGAACTCATCAAGTACTGCTGGATTACCCAGGTCATCGGATCTCAGTCTGGAGAGGAGTTCTGCAAGTTCACGAAGAAGCAATGACAGATCATTGATCCGGGTATCGAAATCATCACAAGCCGGTTCATCACCCGATTGTTCCAGAGCAGCGAGAAATGCCCGTATTTCTTCATCAATATCTGCATAGAATCCCGCACCGGGAAGATAAGCCCGATCAAGAAGGTCGAGGATCTTTGTAATGAAAAACCGGGCTGCAGGAGCAGCAGTATCAGGGGAATCTCCGGCCAGGCCCTGTATTTCATGCCATAATGGAGAATACCGAAGATGAATAAGAATCGGGTAGAAGATACCATACCGCTCCCTGAACTGATGCGAATCACGAATTGTGCAATGCACCCCTTCCATAAGCTCCAGAACCATGATAGATACGAGTTCCTCACGAATATCATAAGAAATCCGACGAGGCACTATGGCAATATCCCGTACAAGATCCCGAGTAATAGTTGAGCGGGGATACAACGGTTCTGGACCGGAAAGAAAGGGGTTCATGGTATGCCTCCTGACTTCAGGACCGGATAACATCAGACAGGGCATTCATCTTCTCTTCAAGCAGATGGAGCCGGGCAAGATGATTCTCTCGGACACAGAGCACTTCATCAATATCAGAGCGTGTAAGCCAGATATTTGCCTCAAGGTTCTGTTTCAGCAGATCACCATCATCTCTGACTGCTTTGACATATCCCTGATACTGCTCCCTGAGATTTGCATACTCTGCCTCACATATCTCCCGAATTTCGAAAGCCGAATATTTTTTAGGCGAAAACTGATACTCACTCTCTAGAATTCCCAATATATGAGAGAACGGGTACCCGGTTGAAAAGGAGGTCTCAATCGAAAAATAGTAATATTTTTTCTCTTTCGAAGCCGCTATCAGTTCTCCGAATGAGACGATCTTCTGCTTGTTTCCGTCACTGTCATGGGCGAAGACAGGTACCGGTAACCTGACATTTTCGTGGATTCCATCCTCCTGAGTAAGCATCCGGTGCACCTGCCGGATTCCAACCTCCAGTCTTTCAGTATCCGTTCCTCCGGTGACCATATGATCGATGATGAGGGAGCGAATTCTCTCTTTCTGTTCAGGCAGGTCCCAGAGGAGATGCTGCAGCAGGAGGAGCATCGTCCGGTCTACTGTTTCATTCCCGTTTGCAGCTGCTGCAACCCTGAGCACCCCGGTTATCTTCTTCCACCGCCGATCAGACACCCGGACATTCTCATCATCTTCCCCTTCCTGATGTTCAAGCTGCCGTTTCAAGGAGAGAATACTATCCTGCACCTCTTCAGGGATTGAAACTGATTCCGCCTGCTCCCGAATCCGGGCGATCTTTTCCGTGGTGAGCGTTACCGGGGGAGTAAATGCGGTGTCAGTATGAAAGAGCAGTGTTCTCACATTCTCCGGACTCTGAATGTACCGGACATCATACCTGAAGAGAAACCGATCATAGAGCGCCTCAAGATTTTCATCCTCCTCAGGGAGTTCATTTGATGCCCCAAATACCGTCAGAAGAGGCGTATTGATAACGTCAGTACCATTGTGAAACCGTCGCTCGTTTAAAATGGTGAGCAGGCTGTTGAGGATAGAACTGTTCGCCTTAAATATCTCGTCAAGAAAGGCGATATGAGAGGAAGGAAGGCACCCCTCTGTCTTTCTCCTGAATTCATCACGCTCAAGGGATTGGAGTGACAATGGGCCGAATATCTCTTCCGGAGTGGTAAACCGGGTCAGGAGATAGGAAAAAAATTGTGCCCCGGCGATAGAATTACAGATATTCTGAGCCAGATATGTTTTTGCTGTCCCAGGAGGGCCGAGATAGAGGATGTTCTCATTTGAGAGGATTGCAAGGATGGCACCACATATCTCCTCATCACGCTCGATGAAATGCGAAGAAAATCCGGCACAAAGAATCTGGATCTCTTCTTTCAGATGAGTTAGGGATTCCATGGTTCAGACCACTATGCAGGCATCCCTGGAGATTTCCAGGTTTTTGATAATAATTCCCATTTTCTCAACGTTGTATGAACTTCTTAGAAATAGCCATGGGCATAATACGATGTTGTGTGTTTGTTCTAATGAATAGGTATTCGTTAATCGTTTAGACGTTTTCAAGGTTTAGTCTTCCGATATATGAGCCTGACCGGTAACTGGTATCCAAAATTCCACTCCGCCGGAGATCCAAAGGATGGACAGGAAATAAGGTTTAATGAGAGAAAAGTTACCATTCAGGCTTTGAGTACTGTCAGCATTATCCTGGTGCCCCGATAAAGACATGAAGAGAATGGAAATTATCTCATACCATATCAGAACAATGGGATCAATAAACACGTATAATAGTCTCGGATCAACTATTTGAATAAATAAAACTACTATCTAACCAGTGCATAGTGTTGAGCTTATCCTCATCCTGACTTTCGGATTTGCCGGAGCTCTTCTTTTCGGATATATAACTCATCGGATTGGTCTCTCTCCTATTGTAGGGTACCTTATTGCCGGAATACTCGTAAGTCCCAACAGCCCTGGATTTGTAGCAAACTATGAACTTGCCGAACAATTAGCAGAGATTGGAGTAATCCTGCTTATGTTTGGGGTTGGTCTGCAATTTCATCTGAAGGAGTTTTTAGCGGTTAAGAAGATTGCCCTTCCCGGTGCACTGATTCAAAGTCTGATTGCCACCGTCCTGGGTGCAGGAGTTATGTATGCATGTGGGTGGAGCATAGAGGCAGGAATTGTCTTTGGTCTGGCAATATCAGTCGCAAGCACTGTGGTTTTAACACGGGTTCTTTCAGATAATAACGAATTACATACCAAAACCGGTCACATCGCTATCGGATGGCTGGTGATGGAGGACCTCTTTACGGTTTTTGTAATAGTCCTCTTACCGGTCATATTCGGATCTGCAGTGGTTGGTATTACCGGAATCGGAGCAGCAGTCGGCATTGCATCAATAAAAATCCTCCTTCTTATCGGATTTACCTTCATCGCAGGTGGATGGCTTATCCCAAGAATTCTAACCAATATTGCCAAGACCGGATCTCGTGAACTCTTCACCTTGTCAATTCTTTCAATCGCAATGTGTATTGCCGTAGGGTCATCATACCTCTTTGATGTCTCCATGGCCCTCGGAGCCTTTCTCGCCGGGATGGTAGTAGGCCGGTCTGAATTTTCTCTTCGTGCAGCAACAGAAGCCCTTCCTCTCCGTGATGCATTTGCGGTCTTATTTTTTGTATCGGTGGGTATGCTTTTTGACTGGACAAGTCTTGCTGACTCCGCACTCCTGGTAATTGCAGCACTAGCCGTCATTCTCATTGGAAAGCCTCTGATCGCATTTATCGTGGTAATACTGATGCGATATCCCCTCAAAGTGGCGCTATCGGTGGCAATAGTCCTCTCCCAGATAGGAGAATTCTCCTTCATTCTTGCAACCATGGGAAGAGATCTGGAAATATTGCCGGCAAGTGCTTCGAATATCCTTGTTGCAGCAGCGATTATTTCCATAACCTTAAACCCGATCATGTTCCGAATGGCCGGGAAACTGGAGTGTTTCCTATACGACTGTACTCCTTACCTAACCAGGCATATACAGGAGCGAAGCGGACCCCAGGATGCTCCGGCTGTAGAATCCTTACAATCAGGTGATACCAGTGCAATTGTTATCGGATATGGTCCGGTTGGCCAGACTGTGACACAATTGCTGAAAGAAAATGCCATCATCCCGACAATAATTGAATTGAATGTTGAAACAGTCCAACAACTCTTAAATCAGGGCTGCAGGGCGATATATGGAGATGCCAGCCGTGTTGATACATTGAAGAAAGCCGGAGTTGATGATGCAGAAGTGCTGGTAATCAGTATGGCGAATATCTCAGGGAGTAGTGAAATTGTGAAACATGCAAAGAGAATTAATCCACATATAAAAATAATTGCACGAACGCTCTACCTATCAGATATACAAAATCTCCAAAAAGCCGGGGCAGATGTGGTATTCTCAGATGAAGGAGAACTGGCTCTTTCGGTAACTGAATTCATTCTCAGGCAATCAGGTGCCACACCAGAGCAGATCGACCGGGAACGGGACAGAATCCATGACAAATTGCTTCATGAGGCGAAAAATGAGAAACCAAAATGAGTAAATCAACAATAGAGATCTTTCAGGGATAAAAATCCGGATTCCGGAGTTATCTCCATACAATAAGCGAAGGAGGAGAATATCTGTAATTTTGAATGTTCGTTTTGCTAATCCATTACTTTTTTATTATTGACTGAAAAAATTTGCTTTTTTGTACCAGCAATAATTATGGATAAGACCTGTCAAAAATTTAAACCCCGACTGATTCAGATCACCAGTACCCTTCCAGGCAGATCCAAGTAATGTAACGGCTCCAAAACCTCTAGTTTTCATCGTACTTTTTCTGACAACAAGATTTATGCTCTCGCAAACCTCATCCCCATCATTCTGAAAAAGGAGGGAGAACATGAACAAACAACATATCAGCTGCATTACATGTCTTGTCATGCTGATAGTAAGTGCAGGGATCATTTTGGCGGTATCCGGAGCATCAGGCCCGTACTGGACAAAATCGTATCCTCTTTCTGCCGGTCTTGGAGCGATGCATGAAATTCAGGTAGTAAACGGAGCAGAACTGGTCCTTCATTCACCGCCGGGCAGTAATTTTGATCTGTATGCCATGAATAATCCGGGATCCTTTGGGACATGTCCGTCAAATACCTACATCATGAGTCATGCAGGGAAAACCACCGCTGGAATGGGATTTGATAGTCTAATCCTTCAGCCCGGACTCTGGTGCCTTGTTGTGTATGCAGAGGCCGGTTCAGGAACATATCTCCTTGAAGCATCGACTCTTGAGGCAGGATCAGCAGGAGGCTGGCCTGGTGATTCAGGTGGTGTTGAGGGA
>CAYWHV010000150.1:1097-6324 GCA_964458045.1 uncultured Methanospirillum sp. | reverse complement strand
CCATCATTCGTGAAATCCTTCAGCAGCGTTGCATTCAGTGATGCATGTGTCTGGTTTGCATATGCAGAAAGGTTCGCTGCATCAGAAAATGCCTTGACATTAAACTGGACAAGCAGACGGACCGGGTTTTTTGAGGTGCCATTTTGTGCCAGAGCACCCGTGTCAGGAGTTCCATTCACACCGTCATCCGAACCGGTGTTGCTCTCAATTGAATAGACGACATTCCGCTCTGCATATTTCACATACGGAAGACTCTGGTAATATGCGATACTTTCTTCCAGACTCATACCTGGCGGTAGCTGAACCAGCTGAAGTCCGGGAAGTCCAAGTTCGTCATAATCGGTCTTGACCGTTGCTCCGATATACGCATGAGAAGCATTGGCTGCAGACTGAAGAGCAGTCATATTCCAGAGTTCAGGATTAAACCGGACCAGGATTTCACCCTGCATTGAACCATCCACAACTTCCCCTGTCTGGGTTGTTTCCATGCTTCCCCCCTCTTTTTGAACCACACTGAGACTATCAGCGATAACAAATACCCCACAGATGAGAATTATCCCCAATACCAGCAGAAGACCCATAGACCTTTGCATAATGAGGATATTAGGAGGCTGGAGATAATAGGTTTGTTGTATCAAAAGAATTTCTTCTGCTAAAGTCAATATATCATTATGACTGGCACGGATACCAGCCCTGCATACCGGTTTTCTTCCTGCATGCATACCCTTCCGACCTCATTTCTGGACGAACTCTTCAGGGTATCAGCCGTGCCCGGGATCATCTCTTTTGCCGGCGGGCTTCCTGATGCATCACTCTTTGATGTGGATGGAATCAGACAGGCAACAGAAGCGGTCTTTGATGAGCATGGGAAAGCAGCCCTTCAATATACCACAACCGACGGGTACCGTCCGTTACGGGAGATAATTGCAGGACGATATTGTACAAGGCTGGGGCTTCAGGTCAGCCCGGACGAGATACAGATAGTAAATGGGTCACAGCAGGCTCTTGACCTCACTGCTAAAATCCTGACCAGTCCGGGTGATTCTATAATCATTGAGCGGCCGGGATACCTGGGTGCAATTGAGGCATTTTCATTTTATCGCCCTGTGTTTTCTCCAGTTCCCCCCGATGATGAGGGGCCTGACCCCGATCATCTTACCGACATAATCAGGACAAAAGACCCGGTCTTCTTCTATGGCATTCCAAATTCACAAAATCCCTCCGGATCTACCTGGTCTGATAAAAGGCGAAGAGAAGTGGCAGACATCCTTTCTGGGACAGATTGCCTGCTTTATGAAGATGATGCCTTTGGAGAACTCTTCTTTGATGGAAAACCACGCCAGCCGGTGATGAGACATCTGCCTGATCAGGTCATGATGAGTGGATCCTTCTCAAAAGTAGTCGCCCCCGGACTTCGCATCGGATGGATACGGGCACCCAAACCCGTTCTTGCCGCGTTTAACCGGGCAAAGCAGGCTGCAGATCTCCACTCAAATCTCTTCTCCCAGATGATTCTGACAGAATATATGACCCGGCATAACCCGGACCAGAAAATTCGTACCATGGGACGGAAATACGGAGAGCGATGCCAGCAGATGATCGACCTTATTGAGGATCTGCTGCCAGATACCGTCAGTCACACCCATCCTGTTGGGGGAATGTTCCTGATGCTCACCCTGCCCGATTCCATGCAATCGATGGAGTTATTTAAGAAGGGTATTCGGGAAGGGGTTGCGGTGATGCCCGGCGTTCCCTTTTATGTTGATGACGGGGGATCCAGAACCATCAGACTGAACTTTTCCGCCTCCTCGAAAGAGCAGATTGAGACAGGCATGAGCCGACTTGCCAGAGTCTTTCAGGGGCTATAACAACAGGTCTTCTGATGACTTGAAATAGAGGAATCGGCAACATGTACACCATGGACAGCCGGACTGAGAACCGGGCAGAAGATCCGGCCAAGAAGGCATATATTGAAGGCCTGAAACGATACCGTGACGGCGATATGAAGGAAGCTTGTGCCTATTTCACGAGCGCAATCGCTGGGGGCATCAATGATTTTGACATTCTTTACTACCGGGGAATGTGCCATCTTGAAGCCGGACGGTATGCAGAGGCACTGACTGATTTTGAAGTGCTTATCAGACAGTATCCTGATAATATCGAGTACATCTTCCGCCGGGGATTTATCAGGTATAAGACCGGGGATGTGCCGGGTGCGATCAGTGATCTGACCATTGTCCCGCCGGATCACCCGGACTTTTCTATCAGGTGGCATTACCTCTCGGTGCTCTATTATAAAACCGGAAATTATGATGCAGCACTTGAAGCGATAGAAAAAGCGCTCTCACTCTTCCCGACCATGGCGAAAGTGTGGTTTAATGCCGGGATCATCATGCAGGCCGGGGGACTTTCAGACCGTGCTGACCTTGCCATATCAACTGCAGCACGACTAGAGCCAAAACTTGCCTCTGCCAGACATGAGATACTCGAGTAGGGCAGGAATAAGCGAAAAACAGGGTATCAGGAGTATTCAACTCTCCTGATCATATTTTTCACGAGAACGATAAGGATAGCGCAGCCGGCGAGCGAAGCAGCCATAACTGCCCAATGATAGAGCGGAGCCGTCCCAACCGCCAGCTGCACGATGAGGTTTATCGGGTTTGAGGGGAAGGCCAGGATGAGCAGGAGCACGATGATAACCGCCGTCGAGAAGATAAACTGGGCCTTTGTCCGGTCCCGGTAATACACCGCGATGGTTGCAGCGATGAGGATGAGAGCGGTTGATGCAAAGACAACATGAAGCAGAATCTCAATCAGCGATGCAATCCGGATACCGTTCAACGTGAGCAGGCCCAGCCATAATGCCACCTGCACCGGGATTATCAGGATACATGCCAGGATCTTCCCGCAGACAATATCTTCGAGCGTTGCCGGGGTTGTTCGCAGGGTATCAAGGGTCTGTTCCTGGTACTCTTCGGTTATCAGGTCAATGACAAGACCGGCAGAGATGATCGCCGGCATAAAGAGGAGCATCGG
The DNA here is from genome assembly GCA_964458045.1 of uncultured Methanospirillum sp. Classification (GTDB taxonomy): domain Archaea; phylum Halobacteriota; class Methanomicrobia; order Methanomicrobiales; family Methanospirillaceae; genus Methanospirillum. The sequence continues at coordinate 3,288 of CAYWHV010000150.1, read as the reverse complement.
GATCAGCAATCCATAGATGAACTCGTAAAAGGAGTTCTGGGCCACCGGCCTTGAGGGCGTGACAGACACCGGCCTGAAGTCAAGCCGGTCTTTTCTGATATCCCGCAATATCTCTTCATACTCAAGCAGGATGTCTTTTATCTTCACCTCGATGACCGTGGACTGGATATCATTACTGATAGTATACAGCGTGACGGTCACCGGGTCTTCTGCATCAGGCAGGACTTCAGAGGGCCAGACAACTGCAGCAAGCTGGCGTTCTTTCAGTGCACCAAGGGCGACACCAGGATCCATCTGGTAGGGAACAAATGACGGGTCACGGCTGAAAAGGTCAAACAGGACGGTGTCATTCCCGGCAAATCCAATCCCGTACTGGACACCGGTAATCCGCCCGTATACCGAGGGGTCATACATCGCAGACAGCCCGACCATCAGGAATGATGAGAACATGGCAATGAAGAGCTGAAGCAGTATGGCAAGGATGATGGTCTTCTCTGATGTCAGCCCACGGATCTCTTTTCGCGCAATGGCAGTTACCAGTCGCTGATTCACCATACCCACCCCCGAAGCATATACAGATTATAGATCGTATGCACTACCGTTGCAACGGTAATCCCGATTGGCAGGGCATTCTTCCCCCATATCTTCACTATGGCACCGGTGCAGAATACGGTCCCTGCATGCAGGAGAAACGGCATCCAGAGAAGGCCCAGAGACATAAACAGGGCAGCTCCGAAGATGGAGTCAGCAATCTGCGAGATGGTCACAAAGAGGAGCAGCTTCTCACCAAGTAAAAAGCCAAACCCGATTAGGAGTGATGCAAGGATGACTATCTTCCAGGTCAGGGGAGGATACCGGTGCGTAATAAGCCCGACAAAGCCTGCTGCTTTCACCAGTTCCTCGGTCATCGCTGCAAGCACCATGATAAGGATGAGTGAATATGGCATCGGGAGGTTGAAAAAGAGCACCAGGTACATCATCTGGGCCATGAAGACGAAGGGGATCGTCATCACCGAGATGAGGATGAGGGAGAGGTACCAGTACCTGCTTGACACGAGAGCACCCAGGTAGAGGGCAAGGGCATCAAGAAGGCCTTTCTCGGTAAAGAGCTGCTCTTCATGAAAGTTCCTGATACAGACCCCGAAGAGGATGAAACTGGTCAGGTAAAAGAGGGTAGTCGAGTAGATATAATCGGTCAGGGTGTATCCGGTCCCGTCGATCACATGAACCACCAACGTTACCGGTGAGAGAAGGCTGACAATGTGAACGTTCGCAAAAATGCTTGGGAAGAAGAGGTATGATGTCGCGATGGTTGAGAAGAAGATAGAAATAAACGAGAGTTCCTTGTAACTTCTGGCCACCATCCCGATGAAGAGTGCAAATGACAAGAAGAAGAGGATCACGGGAATGAGAGGAAGAATTGCCAGGACATCTGCCTTCACCGTAAAGAGAATTGCAACAACTACCAGGATCATCCCGACGGCATAAGGGAGCATCTTCCCAAGCACCAGGATGAGGGGTCTGACCGGTGATGCAATCAGGGCTTCACCCTGACGCAGAGTCCGCTCATTCATGATACTCATCATGAAAAACTGGGATGTGAAATAGAGCGGGAATATAAAGACGAAGATAAAGATGATGGTATCAAAGGGCAATGGCGGGGAGAGCATCGAAGGAATCCGCAGATCTCCAAGAGCCTCCTGCTGGGATAAGATATCCGTGTACCTGCCCAGCTGATCGGCACCCCGTGCTGCCTCTTCTTCAAGCTGGAGACGAAGCTCTTCCATATCTGCCGGGATGATACCGGAAGGAGGAATGACATCCGACTCAATATTTTCAGGTTCCGGAGGAGTTGGGGATGCCGTTCGTGGTGCTGCCACCTGCTGGCCGCCCTGGGTTGCAAGAAAGTCAAGTTCACTGACGATATACTCACTATCTATCCAGACCGGATATGCCGCAAACAGGTCGGTCTGCTGACGATAGATGTAATCCTGGTACGCCTGGAAATCCCGCTCAAAACTCTTCTGGGCTGCCGCACCTTTCTCTCCGTTTGCCCGAAGAAGCGACCCGGCACGGATGGCAAGATCCAGCCCCAGTGACCTGATATTGGTTACATCTGACGGAAGGGAGTAGACAACATACCGGGGATCGCTCCCGATAACATCCAGGTAGATCTGACTATCCACCCCTA
>CAYWHV010000150.1:0-1087 GCA_964458045.1 uncultured Methanospirillum sp. | reverse complement strand
CGCCCCGGTAGATACCATCCTGCAGATGGATACCCTTTTGTGCCGTAAACCCGCTGACGCCCACCAGGAGAATGAGAAGCACAATGGCAACCGGTAAGAGGTCCCGGGTCATGGTTCCCTGAAAGCGTCTGATTTCCCATATCGCAATGGTAAGAAGCTGTGAAAGAGCCTCCATTGGGTGATAGTTCGCCGGGATGGTATATCAAAGCTTACCGTAACACTTTAACGTAGTGAAAAACAAGAGGAGGATACATCACTATGATTGAAGCATCGTCCTTAACCAAGATGTACGGGGATGTTGCCGCCCTCTCCGATGTTTCATTCACCTGCAGAGAGGGGGAAATATTCGGCATTATCGGCCACAACGGGGCAGGGAAGACAACACTTCTGAAGATCCTGTCAGGACTTATTCTTCCGACATCAGGCTCGCTTGTAATTGGAAATCTGGATCTTGTCCAGGATCCCATGCAGGTGCGATCACAGATAGGATACCTGCCTGAAGAGTCACGCCTGTATGAAACGATGCTCGTCCCTGATTATCTCCGGTTCTTTGGAGAGATCTATGGGCTTGACCGGATAACCATCCAGGCACGGGCTGATCTCCTGCTTGCCCAGTTGTCTCTCCAACCAGAGGGGAAACAGATAGGAAACCTCTCGAAGGGGATGAAGCGGAAAGTTGCCATAGCCCGCTCCCTGATACATGACCCGTCAATTCTCATCTATGACGAACCAGGCTCAGGCCTTGACCCGATGACCACCCGGTTTATCATTGAATATTTAAAGCAACTCAGAATGCAGGGCAAGACAATCATCCTCTCCGCCCATAACCTGGCACAGGTGGAAGAGATCTGCGACCATGTCATGATCTTAAAGCGGGGAAAAGTGGTGGTGTTTGGCACGATGCCTGAACTGCGCGAACAATTTGGATCCATCAGGTACGAGATCTGGTTCATCTGGCCGGAAGATTCAAAACCCCCCATTCAGGCTGACCAGTCAGGAAATCTCTGGATGTCTGTCGCCCACTCCATCGAAGTGCTCAATGAGATTACAAGCACCATCAGTTCAGGAGGTGGCACGGTTGAACGAA
>CAYWHV010000149.1:0-6326 GCA_964458045.1 uncultured Methanospirillum sp. | reverse complement strand
GCTCGGTCTGGATGATATAATCCTCACCGGTATACCAGATTACAAGCGGAGTCGGATTCATCAGTTTCAGGCCAAGGATGAAGACCGATGCAATGAACAGCACTGCTGCAAAGAGCTCTTTTCCGTTCAATGAAGGAATGCCAGGCGTCATCAGATTACCTATCTGGTGTGTGCTCAGACGCAATCATTGTTTTCACAAATTCCCAAGTTCCTGCCGTACTTCAGATACGACCCCGGTAAGCCTGGTCAGTTTTGCATACGCACTCTCCGGCGTGTGCATACGAAGACCACAATCAGGGTCAGGAAGAATCCGTTCAGGCCCCAGGATATCTATTCCCTTCAAAAGCCTTCGTTTAACTTCATCCGCAGATTCGAGGACCGGCGAGGATGAGTCCACGATACCATACCCGATGTACCGGTCTTTTAAATCCTTCCCGGAGAATGATGCCAGGTTTTCAGCATTCACACTCCCTTCAAAATCAAGGATCTGAATCGGCATTGCGAGCAGGTCATCAATGATATGCGCAATATTTCCACAGGCATGCAGACAGACCGGGATGGTCACTGCCTTTGCTATCGTAGCAATTGCCTTTTTGGCAACGTCAAGGTCAGCTGCCCCGGTAGAGAGGATTGGTTCATCTATCTGCAGCATAACGGCCCCGGTCTTTGACAGGCCCCGGGCCTCTACCACCAGGGATGATGCAATATCCGGGACCAGTTCGCTTCGGTTCCGGTACTGGGGTGTTCCAAGGTGCAGCCCGTATGCAAGCGTGGACGGTCCGGTGATGATAGCCTTCACATACGGGTGCTGCCTGACTGCATATGCCGTATCCTTAATCGTTATCGCCTGGTCGGGTGGCATCACCCTGCCGATGACATCGCTTCCCCGGATCCCTGGCAGTTTTGAGGCAAATGCCGCGATCATGTCACCCCGCACCTGCCCGTCTGATATGATGGTAATGCCGGCCTGTTTCTGAAGGGATACTGCCTCTTCAACTGCTCCATGGAGGGGATCAAACAGGCTTTTCAGCGTTCGCTTTGGCTGGCCTGGATAGCTGCCGACAACCGTTGTCGGAAGGATAGTGTCTGGGATGAATGACTGCATGATCAGGGAACAACCCGGTGTCTGTCACGGGGGAAGAGGACTGCTTCACGGACATTTGGAAGACCAAGCATGGTCGTTACCAGACGTTCGGCACCAAGTCCCCAGCCCGCATGGGGGGGCATACCAAACCTGAAGGGGTTTAGATAGAACTCAAAGTTCTCAGGATTTAATCCTTTCTTTGCTATCTGCTCAACCAGAAGGTCATGCTGGTGAACCCGCTGGGCACCGGATGAGAGCTCCATCCTGGGGTGCATCATGTCAAAGGCCTTACAGATCTCGGGATCGTTCTCGTACGGCATGGCATAATAGGGTCTGATTGAGGACGGCCAGTCAACAATAAAGTACATCCGGCCCATCTCTTCACCGATAGCCCGCTCTGCTGCCGTTCCGATGTCGTCACCGTACGCGATATTCTCCTCGCATTTTGCAGATGCAATCTCGATGGCTTCACTGTACGGAAGACGTGGGAATCCTTTTTCAGGAACGGCAAAGGAATCAAGTCCCATGTCAGCGATAGCATCACCGCAGGTCTTGTCAACAAACTGGTAGATATCCCGAACCAGGTCTTCTAATGTCTGCATGACCCCGAGATGGTCGGTGAATGAGACTTCAATATCGATGGATGTTGCCTCGTTCAGGTGCTTTGTCGTATTATGTTCTTCAGCACGGAAGATCGGACCGATCTCATAGACCTTCTCAAACCCTGCAGCCATCATCATCTGCTTGTAGAGCTGCGGGCTCTGGTTCAGGAATGCTTCCTTTTCAAAGTACGCAATCGGGAAGAGCTCAGTTCCCCCTTCTGTTGCTGCGGCGACGATCTTTGAGGTATTGATCTCGATAAACCCGTTATCAAAGAAAAAGTTCCGGGTTGCATGCTGGACGGCGTTTCGTACCTTAAATATGGCACTGACCCGTGGTCTGCGTGCATCTAAAAACCGGTTATCAAGTCTGGTATCCAGTTCTGCCGGCACTTTTTCCGCAACATCAAGAGGAAGAGGGCTTGCAGAAAGGCTCACAATCTCGATTGCATCGGGAATGAGCTCTCTGCCGCCCGGTGCTTTTCCTTCAGGTTTTACCGTCCCAGTGACCCTCACAACAGACTCACGGGATATTGCACGGATCGTTTCAGCAATCTCCGGTGCAACTTTCTTTTTTGGTATGGTTACCTGGAGAATTCCTGTTCTGTCACGTATTAAGAGAAAAGCAAGACCTCCAAGGTCACGAATCTCATGTGCCCATCCGATAACCTCGGCGTTAGGCGTATCAGGAGTAATGGTATTGATCGGAACACGCATATTATACCCTTACTCAATGAGCGGGAACGCTCAAAACTCTTTGTGGCCTTTCTATCATCTGGTTTTATTGGTGATACAAGAAGACAGTATGTGTAACTCATGGCAGATCCAAAGGATATCTCACCCTGTAAAAACGAGGATTTATTTTTAAAATGTCGCTCCACGCTCATTACCGGTGTTCTCCTCCCTGATAAAAAGCGGACAGACATCTGGTATGATGAGACCGGAACTATCCGTGCATCAGGCCCGGATGCTGGAAAGCTCCATCGGAATGAGGCAGATATCATACTTGACGGGTCAGGTTTTCTCGCGATGCCCGGTCTTGTCAATACGCACACCCATGCAGCCATGACCCTTCTTCGCGGGTATGCCGATGACATGCACCTGCAGCAGTGGCTCTCAGAAAAGATCTGGCCGCTTGAAGCCCACCTCACCGGTGAGCATGTATACTGGGGGACAAAATTTGCCTGTCTTGAGATGATACGGTCAGGAACCGTCGCGTTTAATGACATGTATTTCTTCATGAAGGATGCGGCCCGGGCAGTGGATGAATCAGGCATCCGCGCCGTACTCGGTCATGGGATCATCACCTTTGGAGATGAAGCGAAGATGGAGGCTGAGCTGAAGGCTACAGAAGACCTCGTTCGTCATGTACGGTCACTGAATACACCTCGTATCAGTTCTGCCATCGCTCCCCATGCTCCATATACGGTCCCCCCGCAGCATCTTGAGATATGTGCTGAATACAGCAAAAATGAGAAGGTAATCATTCACACCCACCTTGCCGAGACAAAACAGGAGGTTGATGACTGTCAGAAATCGTATGGCATGACTCCTTCAGCCCTTCTTGACAAGGCCGGGTGCCTGACCGAACGAACTGTGGCGGCTCACGGGTGCTGGCTGTCAGAAGATGACTGCCGGCTCCTTGGAGAGCGTGGGGTTTCTGTTGCCCATAATCCGGTCAGTAATATGAAGCTTGCAACCGGACGGGCAATGCCCTATCACTGGCTCAGGGAACAGGGGGCTAATGTCTGTCTCGGAACCGACGGGTGCTCATCAAATAATAACCTGGACATGCTTGAAGAGATGAAAACCGCAGCTCTGTGTCAGAAGTTCTTCTGGAATTCAGATACCCTTCTCCCTGCATCAGAAGCCCTCTCCCTGGGAACATCCTGGGGAGCGAAGGCTCTTGGCTATCATGGAGGAGAGATTCAGGAGGGCATGCCTGCAGATATTGTGCTCATCTCCCTCTCCCACCCGTCAATGGTTCCTCTCCATAACCCGGTGTCAAATATTGTATATTCGGCAGAAGGCAGTGCTGTGGATACGGTCATCTGTCAGGGAAAAATTCTGATGTATAACCGGTATATCCCTGATGAAGAGAAGATTATTGCCGGAGCCTCTGAAAGTGCCGAAGATCTCCTGAGCCGTGCAGGAGTCATGGCATAATTCAATACTATGTGCGTCCCTATTTATGGGTATGAGGTTCATTCGCAGTATTACCGCAATTTTAATCTGTTTTGTTCTGCTGGGAGTTTCCCTGTCAGCAGCAGAAGAGACGGAGAGCAGTTTCAGTGATTTTTCCGGTGAAGACCTGGATCAGCTCTTCACCGGTATGGACTCCGGATCGATGGATTTAAGCAGCCTCTTCAGTGAGGAACTCATCTCCGGCATTCTCAGTTTCCTCCTCGCCTTGTTCATGTCACTCTTTGGAATATCGTTGTCATAACACCTGGGTAAGGATCTCCCTCATGAGATGCTCTGCAATAGCGGGGGTCTTCATGAGGGTATCCAGCCGGACAGAACCCGGAACCTGGACCGTATCCCGTTCGTCCTGAATGAAGACATCGACAAGATCTGCATAGAGTGCCCGGACTCCTGTGGAATCAGCCGGGTATTCCATCGTTTTCATGAGCTGGGCAGCCGGTCCTGAAACCGGGCCTTCTCCGATAAAGGGGCTTATTGCTATCACTTTTTTCTTTGCAAGTTCTTCCCTGACTCCGGTACAGGAGAGGATCGGCAGGATACTTGTTACCGGGTTACTGGGGCCTATGATAACCACTTCAGCGTTCCTGATTGCCAGAGTGACCTCGGGTGTTGCCGGTGGCTGCTCATTCGGGACATGGATAACCTCTGAAATATCGGTATTCCCCCGGTACCTGACCCAGTATTCCTGGAAATGGATGTCCCCCTTTGCTGTTCGCACGTAGGTCGTAAACGGTGAATCAGACATTGGTAGAATATGTGCAGACGCCCCGAAATGTGAGCATAATTGCTTCGTCACCTGGGTTAGCGTCATGCCATTTTTCAGCCATTCTGCCCTGGCAATGTGAACTGCCCGGTCCTTATCACCTATGGACATGTACGCATCAGGAAGCAGTGTGCTGATGACGTCATGGGTCACAAAACTGTCACCCCGGATACCCCACCAGGTTTCGGTATTGAGAAGACCGGCAAACAGGAACATGACGGTATCAACATCAGGAGAGATGTGTCCGCCCTGGTACCAGATATCCTCTCCCGTATTGACGATAACAGATATTTCTGAATCCGGAAGTACATTCCTCGCGCCCTCGAGGAGTTTGGGAGTTCCGGTTCCACCGGACAGGAAAGTGATCATCCTTTTCTATGTTACCTGCCCGATCATAACTCATGTGGGGACCGAATGAAATCAATTAAGGATCCGGTCCATGGATACATCCAGGTGGATTCATCTCTTCTTCCTCTCCTTGATACGCCACAGGTCCAGCGTCTCCGGTATATCAGACAACTTGGCTTCTCATTTCTCGTCTATCCTGGCGCACATCATACCCGGTTTGAACACTCGCTGGGCACGATGCACCTGGCCCATTCTCTGGGAACCCGGCTCTCCCTTCCCCGGGAGGATCAGGCCCATATCACGGTTGCCGGACTTCTCCATGACATCGGTCATGGTCCGTTCTCTCATGCAATAGAAGGTCTGTCACAGGAGATCCTGGAAAAGAAACATACCGACATCTTTGATCAGCTGAAAACCGGGATTCTTGGAGAGCGGATCGCTGACGCAGGTCTGGATCCACATCTTATCTATCAGCTCATCAACGGACGGCATCAGTGTTCTGGGATCATCCATGGAGATCTGGATGTTGACCGGATGGATTACCTCCTCCGTGATGCCCATTACACCGGAGTCCCGTATGGGACGGTGGATGCCATGCGGCTTGTCAGGGCAATGCGGCTGTGTGATACCGGGATTGTCCTTGATATGTCCGGCGTCCAGGCCGCTGAATCACTTCTGATTGCACGAACCCTGATGCGGCCGGCGGTCTATTATCACCATGTCAGCCGGATTGCAGAGAAGATGTTCTCCCTGGCGGTGTATGAATACATCAAAGATAATCCAAAAACCCTTCTCACTTCTCTTCTGATGGCAGATGATGCAGCCTGTATGCAGGATTTACTTCATGCAGACAATCCTTCCGTATCAGGCCTGGCAAAAAACCTCTATGAACGCCGGCTCTTTAAACGGGCATTATATGTCGGAAAGGATGATGTCAGGGAAGTTCACCAGATTACCTCAGAATCATATCTTCGTGAGCGGAACCTTGCAGAACAGATTGCGAATGAAGCTGGTATCAGCCCTGAACAGGTTATGGTTGATATTCCTGCATTTCCCCGGGATATCTGGATGGAAGTGCAGGTTCAGGACAAGCATTCCCTCTGCCGGCTGGAGGAGGTATCACCCCTCGTCACCACCCTGAATGAGACGAGAAGAAGTCAGTGGCGGCTTGGCGTCTATGCACCAAAAGGTCTGACTGATATCGTATCCGATGCAGCCCGGTCGGTCCTGAATATAAAACCGTCAACAAGGCAGGAACGACTCTTATAAAAAAGGGTTATGCAGCGTTTGCTGCAAGGACTCCGTCAGCGGTCATGTATAACCAGTA
>CAYWHV010000148.1:0-6362 GCA_964458045.1 uncultured Methanospirillum sp. | reverse complement strand
CTAAGGCTGAAATTACCTTTAATGGAAATTATGGTCTTGATGGGTATGATATCAGCCTTGTCGACGGGTGGAATGTTCCGATGTGGCTTGAACCGATATCCGGTAATTATGACCGGACGAATAATCCCTATACCTGTACATGTTCTGGGGGATATCGCGATCTTGTGGCACTTGCAGAAACAGAGCTCCCCCTGATGGTATATCGTGCCGATGGAAATGCAGTTGCTGTCTGGAGTGCCTGTAAATACTCTGCCTATGTGGATCCGAAGGTTCAAAATGAATCTTACTGTTGCATCGGGGCTTATGCGGATCCGGTGAAGTGTCAGAACAATGCAAAAAACTGGCTGAAGGATTATCAGACCGCCACATTTTTCGAAAAATATTACCCAAAGGCATATGCATTTGCGTATGGGGATGCTACCGGGGGATACTTTACCTGTGCACCTGATGATGGAAATCCAATCGACTATAAACTTACAATATACGGACATAATCGGACATCTGCTTCATTTGAAGCAAAATCTAAAATTAATCTGACAGTTGGTGAGCCTGCAACAATCGTCCATCCTGAGCCTGGAATAACAATTGAGCTGGTATCTGGTCTGGGGGGTATGCATGTGGTGCATGTTAGTGTAATTCCTTCTGATGCTCCCCCTGAATATCCGGATGAGTACTGTGTGTCGATTCCAACGTTAGGGGAAATTTATCATATACAGTCTACTATTCCAGAAGAAGTGCTTGACAGATTTCATGTAACGGTCGCCTATGACAAAGAAGAGTGTCTGAACGCCGGTTTCATTGAAGAAACACTCCGGATCTATCAATTTGATAAAGTAGATAAGATCTGGAAAGAACTGGATGGAAAAGTGGATACGGAAAATAATAGGATTTCCGGATATTCCGACGGTTTTGGATATTTCACCATAAGTGGAGAATTATCTGACCCGAATAGTGGAATGATACGACTTATGCCCGGATGGAACAGTATTTCTACAGCAAAGAGACTGGCACCAGGAAATAATACCGCCAGTATTTTCTCCGGTGTAGATACAGCAGGGCATTCGATTATGAAATATAGTGCTGAAACGGGGTGGATATCACTGAAAAGTTCAGATGCCATAAGTCCTCTTGAAGGGTTATGGATTTATTCTATGGCTGCAACCAATGTTCCTGTTCAGTTTGATCCTTATCCTGTTCAGGTTCCACCAGTTGTTTCTCTTGGGAAGGGATGGAATTGCATCGGATTTTCCGGAACTACTTCATATTCAGCCAGGGATACCCTGCTATCTGTTCAGGATCTCTGGAGATATTGTGTTCCGTTTGATGAGTTCAGACAGCAGTATGGTACTATAATTATGAACGGCGGGACCGGTGAATATTCAGATAACCGGATGCTGCTTCCTTATCATGGATATTGGGTATACATGACCGGAGAAGGGGAACTGGCAGGGTTAAGTTACAAGCCATGATCCGAATCTCCTTTTAAAATAATTCAAGTGATATTTGCGGGATATCTGGTACCGTTTCACTCAAATTATACAATATGTTCAACTTTTCCTGAAGTCATATTCCAATATAGTCCGATTATTTGCAGGTTTCCGTTATGAAGTCCCAGACTTACGTCCGGATTGGTTTTCAGATGTTCAAGCTGCAGTCGGATATTTTCTTTTTCCAGTTCACGCAGCCATGAATCTAAATCTTCACCTGAATCTGGCTTTTCGCTTCTTGCCAAAAGACTTGAAAGAGCAGGAGCGGAATTTGCAAGCCATCCGGGAACAAATGAATCACCGTCTCCTCCACCGGTCCCGAGAGCCTTCATTGCTCCGCACTTTTCATGACCCATAACGACAATCGTATCTATGCCCAGATGTTTTATTCCGTAACTCAAGCACTGTAGCAAGGCTCCAGTCATCCGGCGCTACGATATTACCTATGTTCCGGTGAACAAAGAGTTCTCCAGGACCGCTTGAAAAAATCATTTCCGGTGCACTGCGTGAATCACTGCAACTGATAATGAGTGTGTGCGGACTTTGTCCTGATAGTAATTTTTCAAATTGTACCTTTTCTTCGGTAAATGTCCCGTTTACGAATTTCTCGTTTCCTTCCAGTAATGTGCTGATTCCTATTGCAGAAACTCCGGAACATACGAGAAGACTGAAGAGGACCAGATAAATCGTAAAGCTTCGTTTTGCTCCCATGAGAGACCTCTCGTTGTTCAATGACTTAAATTTTATCAGAGTTCCTTATAAGAGAAATTACCTTTTTTCACTATGGACAAAAAAAATCCTTAAATCTAATATACATTCTGACCCGGTGATCACCGCTGGTTTTATACTGAAATACCCCCCACGGTAGAAAAATTGTTACAGGCAGATGATATGAATAATTGTTTTGAAGATATCCAGTCTCTATGTAGGAATCATGGAACAGAATATTTTGGAGTTGCCGATCTTACTCAGGTCCATGATGAAGTGTATAGGCAGGGTGGTGATTTTGTCCGCCCATATTCAAAAGCGATAGTATTTGGAATAGTGCTCCAGGATTCTGTTGTTAATTTGGTTACCTCTGATATACAGGGAGCAAAGAGCATTTATTCCCATCATGCATATCAGGTCATAAATACCCGTCTTGATATTCTTACTTCCAGGATTGCTGACATTATCCAGAAGAACGGATTTTCTGCTTTCCCTGTCCCTGCATCATTACGGTTTGATAATGAGAGAATATGCTCAATATTTTCACATAAACTTGCAGCACGGCAGGCAGGTTTTGGTTGGATTGGAAAGAGTTGTATGCTTATCACCCCTGAACACGGACCACGAGTCAGGTGGGGGAGTGTTCTGACCGATGCCCCTTTTCCGGCAGTTTCAAAGCCGATGGATGAGCGATGTGGGAAATGTCAGGTCTGTGTTGATATCTGTCCGGTTCAGGCATTTACCGGTGAGCCTTTCAGGGAAGGAGAACCACGAGAGGTCAGGTATGCTGCTGCTCTTTGTGACCAGTATTTCCAGAATATGAGAGATCATAAGGAAGAACCCGTTTGTGGATTATGTTTGTATGTCTGTCCGTATGGGCGTAAAAACCGGTAGCCTTTACAGGGTAACACATCATGTCATCTCAATACTCTTTTAATGACTTCAATGAACTATAAAAAAATCTTTATGCTCCATTGGTATTTATTAGGTCTCAAGATGATTATGATTTATGGGGCTAAATCAGCCGGTGAAGGAAATTCTTATTGCACGTGAGACTGTCGAAGGAGCCGGGGTCAGGCTGCATCGTGCCTTTGGATACCATGAGATACCCCGTTTTGATCCATTTCTGATGCTTGATGATTTCAGGGGAGATAATCCGGCTGATTATGTGAAAGGATTTCCCTCGCACCCGCACCGGGGCATTGAAACGGTTACCTACATGCTTGATGGGATGATTGAGCATGGCGATAGTATGGGAAATGCCGGGATTGTAGGAGCAGGGGCGGTTCAATGGATGACAGCAGGTTCCGGGATTATTCACCAGGAGATGCCAAAGCCGGTTGATGGAAAAATGGGAGGATTTCAGCTCTGGGTGAACCTTCCCCGGTCGGAAAAATATCATGTTCCCCGGTACCAGGAGATTTCTTCTGATATGATTCCAATGGATACTCTTGAGAATGGTTCGAAAGTCCGGGTGATAGCAGGAACATATGGGCGATTAACAGGGCCGGTTCGTGAGATCATTGCAGACCCCGAGTATCTTGATGTATCCGTACCTGCAAATTCAAAATTCTACCATCAGGTCCGGCCTGGTTTTACCGGGATAATGTATGTGTTTGAAGGGAGGTGCACGGTCGGTATAGGAGATCCGGTCTTTTTAAAAAATCGGAATCTGGCACTCCTGGCTTCGGGAACAGTCCTTGATCTGACATCCGGGGAAGATGGCTGCCGGTTTTTATGGATCTCCGGAAAGCCGATTGGAGAGCCGATTGCCTGGGGAGGACCGATTGTCATGAACACAAAGGAAGAAGTGGATCAGGCATTTACCGAATACCAGAATGGGACGTTTATCAAATGAGCACATCTAAAATTTTAGAAATAATCTGGTTTGCATAACTCTGTTCTGCGAGAGTCATCCATAATTTATTTAGAATCATACGGGGTATTCAATATCTAAAAAAACTAATCTTTTTTTCATGACAAAAAAGCAGGATCTTTCATTTCTCTCCACCATAACTGATGACCAGGCAGCGAGAGTTCTTACACTTTTACTTGATGAAAACCAGGAACTGATACCAAAAGCTGCTTTGATTGCAAAAACTCTCCTGTCCGATGTGGATGAAGAAGGAATTTGTCAAGATGTATGTGCTGCGTTATCTGAACTGGATGTCCATGACCTCTGGGAAGAATCAGGGAGAACACGGCATGGGTATGTAGAACCATGTGAACATTCCTATGAAATGATGGAAGATATAATCGAGCCGTTTCTTGATGAGATGGAACGGTATCTGGACCGGAAAATGGTTAATGATGCTCATGTATATTGCAGGGGGATAATCAGCGGAATCTGTATATACATGTCAGAAGAAGCCGGAGAATTTGCAGACTGGGCTGTGGATAATGATGATGGTCTGACATATGATGTTATCGAGCGATGGAAATCGAAAAATAAAAATCCGGATATTGTTGCTGATCTTGAAGCATGGCGAGAAAAATGCCTAAAAAGTAAATCCGGGTAGAATAGTTCCCTCATGTAAGTATTTCCCATCAGGTATCATGAAAAGATGGATTACTTCTGTAGTTTTAAAAACTTGGATATACAGATTTTGTTTTTGCGGATATTCCATTCAGGTTTAAAGAGTTCATTCGATGACCGAAAATAATAATATCAAACCCCGGATCGTTCATCTTTCAATTGATGACATAGCAGAAGCGCTGGATAATTGCACCTTTGACACCAGATACATCCTGGATCTACAGAATAAGGAGATAATCATGGCATCAGAGTATCTGATGTCTGAAGACGAGATTCAGGAAATATTTGATGAGATTGATAACGATGAAACCGGGAGATATGTCCTGTTTCCAATCCGGAACGGTTCAGGTGATGGGTATGCAGACATGGAACTCTTTATTGATACTATTCAGGACCCGGACATTCAGAACCTTGCTTATCAGGCCATCAGGGGTCCTAAACCATTTCGGGGATTTAAAGAGGTAATTCAGAATTATTCAGAACTCGAAAAACAGTGGTATACATGGAAAGATGACCGGTCACGAAACAGAGCTCTTGAATGGCTGGAAGAAGAGGAATTAGACCTTCCGAATGAAGATTGAAAGAAGCCTGATCTTATATTTTTTCAGGCAAAAAATGAGAGATTTTTTTCAAGGGTAGAAAAAGGGATTAAGCGGGTACTGGTTCATCTGTAGTTTCATTGACCAATTCATTTGATGTTTCATCAATTGTCTCTTCGACCACATCATCTTCACACCCGACACACCCTTCACAGTATCCCATCGTGTACTGCTGATAGGGATCCGGATTTTCCTGTAAATATCTCTTCAATATCGCAATACCCGGATCCATACTCTTAACATTCGCCCCGGAGATGATGTAATCCTTACACAGCGTCTCATCTGCACATTGGTCTGTTCCATATACTCCGATGAACCATTCAGATGAGTTCACCACAAGACCACAGTCACAGACTGCATATTCTGATGCCGGTCGGTCAGTATTGATGTCAGCATGAATGTCCTGGGGAAGAACAGAACATGGTTTATTCCAGCAGTCAGCCCAGTCTCCATTCATGCATTGTTTCAGATAAATATCTCCAGAATAATCTGGTGAGGTGTTATCAGGATCAATCTCGTTTCCTTCAGTCGGGGCTGCATGGTAAAATGAATAGGTAGACGTTATCTGGCCCACCGGGTAGCCTGCTTTAATCATCCATTCTCCGTATTCATTCACGTACATCCCGATTGGAGCCAGAACTGAACAACTATTTCCACCTAATGAAGGTCCGTCTACCATGTAACAGGAACAGAGGACTTTTGACGGATCATCTTGTGCCGGCACACAATACGCCGTATCACATAAGGCATACGGTTGGTCACATACGACCGGAACTGTTACCCCTTTATCGGAGAGGGCCTGTGTTACCCGTTCTCCGGTTAATTCAGCCATGGCACAGGAGAAAAAACCGGTCAGCATGACAATCCCGCACATAAGAATAATTATTTTTCGAATCATTTTTTCGCACTCCCTGTATTAACAGGATACTACATACTTTGTATAGAACTATTTATAGTGATTTATTTAAAAGAATCCTATTTTACACCTTTTTTTAGTGAAAAAAGAATCGGTGAGCCTAAAATGGAAGTTTC
>CAYWHV010000147.1:0-6445 GCA_964458045.1 uncultured Methanospirillum sp. | reverse complement strand
CCCGTGTATACACCAAAACCGACACAAAGTTCACAAGTCATTGCCGTGCAGACTCCTTTTGTGACAAGCACTAAAACACCCACTTTCACGAAAACTCCAACTCCAACTCTTACACCGACTCCGACTCAAACAATTCAGTCGATAAGTGAACAACCACAGGTACCTATACAACCCACTCAACCACCACAGCCAGGTCCGACAGAATCTGAATTAAGTGAACAACCACAGGCACCCATTCAGATCAGTCTGATTCCGGATATTTTCGATGAGGACACATCAGAACAGCCAGATGACAGTGATAGTTTAAGTGAAACTCCGCAAAGCACGATCCTGTATTATCAGTTACCAAAAGGGATAGGGCCGTTTAAAGTCATTGATTGTCTTCCTGGTGAGGATTGCGTATATTGCATTGATGAAAATGAAAATATGATATGTGATCTATCCGAATGTTATCTTCTAATTTGTGATAATCCGGATGAATGTAATTACTGCATAGACTGCGATCGGGATATGGTGTGTGATCTGGATAAAATGATAGTCAGAAATTGTTATCCTGATGAGCCATGTGAAGAGATAGATTACTGTGTTGACAAAAACCAGAATTTCAGATGCGATTCTGATGAGAATGATGAAGAAGTGGAGGAAGATTTGGATTATTATCCCATTGCTTCAGACTGGGGATCAATAACCTGGCGCTAATAAATCCTTTACTTTTTGAAAAACCTTAAGTAAACTCTCAAATAGTACGACTCAGAACAATACTCATGTAGGAAAGGGGAAACTATGACAGATGCATGGAAAATGATTCCAAAGAAATTAATAATAATTACCAGCCTTTTTTTGATTATTCTCATATGTCTTTTCAGTAATCCGGTAACCGCTGCAGGATCAGTCCATACAGCAGGCGATAGTGTATTGAAAACGGATCAGCTGAAAAATTTGACAAATGCTGATGGAACCGGAGTGATTGTCGGAGTTATATCAAATGGAGTCAAGGGATTGGCAGATGCTCAGGGATTAGGCGACCTGCCGGATGACCTCATAGTATTAAAAGAAGGAAAAAAAGCTGAGGGGACAGCAATGATGGAGATTATCCATGATATTGCTCCCGGAGCAACCATTCTGTATCATGATTTTGGTGGAGGCAGAGAAGAGAAATTTATTGAAGCTTTTCAAAATCTTGTCAATGCCGGGGCAACAATCATCGTAGAGGATGCATTTAATTATGAGGTCCCCTATTTTGAAGACGGAACAATTGCACAGGAAATATCCAGGATTATTGATGAAAACCCTGACGTCCTGATCATTAGTTCGGCAGGGAATACTGCTAACAACCATTATCAGGGAATCTTTTCAGATGGTGGCGATGGGTATCATTCATTTAATGGTTCCACCGGGATACCTCTTGAGATTCAGCCTGGTGGAAGGGTGAAATTACATTTACAATGGGATGATCCGTATTCAGCAGCATCGAATGATTTTGATCTCTTTATTCATGATCTACAGAGTGACTCAGATGTTGCCATTGGAAACAAGGTTCAGACCGGAGAAGAGAAACCCTACGAAAAAATTGATTATCAGAATGTGGGAGATAAACTTCAGAAAGCAGAAGTTAGAATCCGGGCAAAAGAGGGTAAAGGACAAGGATCACATCTGGAACTTCTTCTTGAAACAGATGCAGCACGGGTCGTTGTTGGAAAGGAATATTTAACCCCTGATGATTCTATCATTGGCTGGGCAGCTCTCCCGAATGTAATTTCAGTTGCAGCAGTTTCTGCAGACAATCAAAAAATTCAGGAATTCTCCTCTCAAGGGACTGTCACGATTGCCCATCCTGTGCCCGATATCAGGGATAAGCCAGAGATTACCGGTGTTGACGGGGTAAGTGTTACCGGGTCTGGTGATTTTCCAACACCATTCACCGGAACAAGTGCAGCGGCACCACATATTGCTGGGCTACTTGCACTTGTGAAAAGCCTGTATCCATCCGTACCAAATACTGAACTTCGGGACGCTCTCCTGAACAGTGCAACAGATTTGGGATCTCCCGGATGGGATGCCATTTATGGACATGGCCTGGCAGATGCTCTTTCACTTCATACCTATCTCCAGGATGAAGGAAAAACAACAGAAGTACCTGATTCAAATCAGACCCCGATTATACCTGATATTATAATTCCATCAGAGCAGGTTCCTGCGAACGAATTTGTTCTCACTGAACCGGCCGTTCTCTCAAAATCCGGATCTTATATCCTGGGTGATGACATCATCGACTTTTCTGAGTCAATTCTGACAATTACCGGATCAGATATCAGTATTGATGGAAATGGTCACTCAATTTCCGGTATTTCAATCCGGTTCGGAACAGAAGCACCGGTTTTACAAACAGGTATACTAATCTGGTCTCCAGAAAATAAAGTGGTCTCAAATATCTCAATTAAAAATCTGAATGTCACCGGAACATATGCAGGCATTTCAGCAAAGGGAGTTCAGAATCTGTTTATAGACTCATGTGGCCTTACCTATAATAACAGGGGAATTGATCTTTCCAATACCAAAAATATTCAAATTCAAAAATCAGTCGCCATGGGGAACGGATTTGCGGGAATTCATGCAGATGCCACTTCTACAGAGATATCCATAGAAGAAAACCAGATAATTAAGAACCTCTATGGTATCGTCCTTGATGGTTCTTCACTTTGCATGGTAAAGCAAAACCAGGTCACCGATAATTACTATGACGGTATAAAACTGGATCATGGTGTGAGTCTTGCAGAGGTGGATAACAATCTTTGTGCAGGAAATAAGAATGGAGGGATAACCCTGTTATCCGGTCATAAAAACTCTATCACGAATAATACCTGTCAGATGAATAATCCTTCAGGCATACTGCTTTCCGAGTGTTCTGAAAATACCATTTCAGGAAACCGCCTGATACGAAATGTACGTGGATTAAATGCCTATTATTCAGACAATAATGTTATATCCTATAATGAAATTGTGGGGAATGATGCGACGGGCATCATGCTTCAGCCATCAGGACATAATAGCATATCTGATAACCGGATAATTGCGAATTTTGCAGAAGGCATTTTGATCACCAATGCAGTTGGTTCAGATCAAATCAATCGCATTGTAAACAATTATCTTGAAAACTTCCAGAATGTTCGTATCCAGGAAGGAGGAAGACCCAATTACCAGTGGAATGACCCAATGGCAACGGCAACGAACATTATCGGAGGTCCTGTGAAAGGCGGTAATGTCTGGTCGCTCCCGGATGGAAAGGGCTATTCTCAAACATGTCAGGATAAAAATTCGGACGGTATATGTGATCTCCCCTTCACGGTTTTTGCAGGAAATGTAGATGAACTACCACTCAGATATACCAGAGAGTCATTGTCCCCGGCTGTTCTGGCTGAACTTGGTCCTCTTCCTGAACCAAAAACAGCTGAAGATTTTGTAACAAGAGGAAAAATCCTGATGGGGAGCAGCGATTACTCCGGGGCACTTGTTGCATATGAACAGGCAATTGCTCTTTCTCCAACTAATTATCAGGCATGGCGGGACAAGGCCCTCTGTCTGAAGGAACTCAAACGATTTGATGAAGCGATGCAGGCTCTGAATACAATATTGCCTATTTATAAAGAGAAGCCTGAACTCTGGTCTACTGCCGGGGATATTCTTCTTGTAGAGATGCAAAAATATGCCGAATCAATTCCTTTTTTTGAAAAAGCCATATCACTGGATAGTCAGGATACTCATTCACTGGTCAACCTGGCTTTTGCCTATGATAAAACAGGAAAACCGGATAAGGCATTGGAACTGTACCGTCAGGCATTAGACATTAATCCCTCACTCACTGATGCGTGGAATAAAGCAGGCAATATTCTCACTCGCGCAGGACAATTTGAGGATGCTGTGAGAATGTACGACAAAGGGCTCTCCATTGACCCTGGAAGTGCATTTATCCTTAATAATAAGGGATATTCCCTCTATTTAGCGGGGAAATTCCCCGAAGCTGTAGAATCACTTGAGAAAGCTGTTATTCTGGATCCTAAATATAAATCAGCTTGGAAAAACCTGGGAGACGTATTCAAAGCTATGGGTAGAATTGCAGAATCGGATAGAGCATATGCCAATGCTGCCTGATGATCAGCAATCCAGAATACTTTTTTACAAGGAGTGCTGATTTCAATACATGAAGCGGATTACCGTTTTCATGGTAAGTGTTTGTATCATGGTTCTCTCTCTGGTAGCGACTGGATCAGCATGGTATTCATCCAGCTATTCTTCTCAATATCAGGCATCATCAGGATGTGCATGGGATCCATGGTTCGGAACACAGTGTGGATACTCTCAGAGTTACAGCCAGCAGTCGAGTACTTCATATGGAGGAGCCTATCCATGGGGAGGAGGTTGGGGAGGTAGTTATTACAGTTCCTACTCTTCATGGGACTTTGGAAGCTGGGGATTCTGGGCTAATGGAACACAGATTGAGGACGTGACCGGAGTGTGGGATACAGATCTTCTCGGGGAGATGAATCTGAAGCTGACCGGAGACGACATCATCCGTGGTTCATATATGAATGGTGAAGACCAGGGATACATCCAGGGTAATTTCAGTTACTCAAATGAAACATTACCGGCAATGGATGGTATCTGGTGGGAAGAACCAACATACCAGCCCCCGTATTCAGCAGGCGTAATGGAGATAACATTCCTGAACTCAACAGCTCTTGAAGGGATATTCTCCTACTCTGATGGAACATGGGGACCGTTCACTGGAACGAAGGTCAGTGGCAACCTCACCGAAGAGACTGAGGAAATGCTTCTAGAAATGCCAGAAGTGGACTGGACCCTTAATTACGATGAACAGAAGGATTACCTCGTCAGCAATCCGCCGGAAGAAAACCCGGTGATGCAGCCAGGCGAGGAATCTACTGTTTAAATTTTTCTCTTTTTTCATTCAGACTTTGTGATATATAGGAAACTTTCGGAATTTCTCCCGGACGTTTGCTGAACATATTTAACTTCGATTAGGGATACAGTCTCGAAAACCCATTCGTTAAGTCCATGATTTTTTTAGTTCTATAGCATTGCACTATAAATATAATGATAGCATAACCTCTCCAATACTTACACATTTGATCGGGTGAATAAAATGGGAAGGCAGGGAACAGATGATAGTCTGGATACGACCGGATATGGTCTCCTCCAATCTGAAATCAGAAAGGTCATTGAATTTCATAAATCTGGTTTATCAGATACCAGGGTTGATATTAGCAGGATGTCAGATGAAGAGAACGGGATTGCCTCTCTCTTCAACGAAATTTTGGATCAATATCAGAATAATCTTGCAGGGATTCGTGATTCATTAGATTCTATTCAGAAAGGTGATTTTCATACAGAAGTACCGAAGCTACCAGGAAAATTTGCTGATATAACAGACACTATAGATACCATTCGTTCCAGCCTTTTCATGCTGGAAAAAGATATCACACGGTTTTCAACTGCATTTGATCAGGGAGATCTGACACTTCGAATTGATACTGCAAAATACCGGGGGGGTTTTGCAGATATTGTCGAACACCTGGATCAGGGAGTTGAGGCAATTAATGTCCCGATCCGTCTGGCATCAATAGGAATTTCTGATTTTGCCGAAGGGAAAATTCCAGACATCAATGATGAAACCCAGTTTAAAGGGGATTTCAGAAAATTAATCCAGAACTTAAACCAGATTGTTCAGGTCTCCAAGATGCGAGGAGAAGATATTAACACTCTGATCAGATCAGCAGAAGAAGGCATTCTGGATGCCAGGGCAGATCCCACAAAATATCCGGGGTATCACGGAAATATGCTTGCAGGGATGAATAAAATCCTGGATGCTTACATCAGCCCGATTAATGTTTCAGCGGAATATATCGACAGAATCAGTAAGGGAGATGTACCTCCGAAAATTACTGATGCATACCGGGGAGATTTCAATGAGATTAAGAATAATTTCAATGCCCTCATTGATGTTGTTCACATGAGAAATGCCGATGTCAACATGCTTATTCAGGCTGCTCTGGATGGAAAACTGGACTTCAGAGCTGACCCTTCAAAATACCCCGGTGAAAACGGGAGGATGATTGAAGGAATCAATAAGATGCTTGATGCATATCTTGGCCCTCTGAATGTTTCAGCAGAATATATTGACCGTATCAGCAAGGGAGACACTCCGCCAAAGATCACTGATGAATATCGGGGAGACTTTAACGAAATTAAAAACAATCTCAATAACCTGATAGATGTTATTCTACTAAGAGCCTCTGACATTAAACTTCTCGCGAATGCAGGTCTTGAAGGAAAACTGGATGTACGGGCAGATCCTTCCAAATATACCGGATATCATGGTAAGATGATTGAATCCGTGAATAGCATGCTCGATGCATATATTGGGCCG
>CAYWHV010000146.1:0-6463 GCA_964458045.1 uncultured Methanospirillum sp. | reverse complement strand
CAGCATCCATCACCGCATTGAGCAGGTGTTCAAGCATTGGTCTGCCGGCAAGCGGGAGCATAACTTTTGGCCTGGAATCGGTCAGTGGCCTCATCCGTTTGCCTTCGCCTGCTGCGAGGATGACACAGACGGTCACTTTTTAACCTCTTTTTGAATGACCTTGACCATTTTCTCTCCTTTGTGGAGTAATTCTTTGGTGATAATCATAGTTTTTCCTTCCGCAGTAAACCGGATCTTCGGCTCAGTTCCGCTTGCCCTGATAAGACACCATCCCTCCTCTTCCTCGATTCGGATACCATCGGTTGGATTTACTGCACCAAGGGCATAGAGCAGGTCATGAGCATTCTCAAGTTCAAGAGATGTCCGGAGTATCGGATAACTTGGTATTGATGCAATTTCAGACGGCAGATCCCATTCACCTGCCATCTCACAGAAGAGTGCCGCCGCATACGGACCGTCCGGACAGCGGGAGATCTGTGGGAATATCCATGCTCCTGAAGGCTCACCACCAAAGTCACCCCACCGTACCAGTTGTTCGGATACGAATGCATCTCCCACCGGGGTCCGTCTGACTTCTGCCACTTCCTCAATCGCCATGGATGCATCATAGGTGGTGACGACCTGTTTTGCTCCGAGATATTTCGCGAAAAGAATGAGTAACGTATCTCCGGGGATAAAGGTACCATTTTTATCAAATGCCATCATCCGGTCAGCATCCCCATCATGTATGACTGCACAGGCAGATTCGGATTTTTTTATGAGTGACGGGATATAGGGGAGATGTTCAGGCAGAGGCTCTGAAGGGCGTGAAAAATTCCCTGCAACATTCGCATTCACCGCGACGGTACGGGCCCCCATCCTGCTGAGCAAACGGGGAGTGACGACCGATCCTGCTCCATTCCCACAATCCACCAGGACCTTGAGTCCTTCCTTGATCTGAATTTTACTGGCAATGGCAGTACTGTGCTCTTCTGCCGGATATGAGGGAATGCAGATTCCCTGATGTTTCCAGTCGCCCCAGGGAATATCCACAAGAGTCTCTTCTATCTCCTTCTGCTGGATGGCCGAGAATGAAGAGCCGTCCGGATTGAACAACTTCAGGCCGTTGTAGGGTTCCGGGTTATGGGATGCCGTAACCATGCAGGCCGCATCGGTGTTTCTGCCACCATACGCTACAGATGGTGTCGGAGCGATACCTCCATCATATACCCTAGCACCTGCTGCAAGAGCGCCTGCACGAAATGCTGCAGATATGAGCTGGCTGGTTGTCCGGGTGTCGCGCCCCATAGTCACCCGGCCCGTTCCTGCTCCACCCGCCTCCCCTGCATGCAGAGCAATACCGATGAGGGTATCATCATATCTCCGGCGGATCCCGGAAGAGCCGAACAGCATACCAGATTGGTTCAATCTTCAGATGTTTGAAGGTTTCCTCTTCCGAACGGGCAGAAATGTTCACAATGAAGAAGATTTGCTGTTCCAGCCGTTGATGGTCCGAGGTAGAGCACTTTTTCCTGAGGAAGTTCTGACAGGATATCTGCATCATCCCCGGTCAGTCCGTCTCCGGTCACCAGAATATATTCTGCATCTTCAGGACAGTTCACGAGGAGACTTCCTGCAAGTTTTCGTGCATCCGGCATATCACCATAGCAAAATATCCGCTTATTCAGAATTTTTTTGGCGAGTTCTGCTCTGCATTCGGTATGCTGTTCCTGCCTGCAGGCATGCAGTTTCCTGGTCATACATAAAAATCCGGTGACTGCATTCAGAATACCTGCCGCTGCCGCACGCTGCGATGCCTTTTTCAGCGGAGCATTACTCATAAAGGAGGCTTTGGTGGTTGCTTTGATGATCTCGTCAGCAACAAACACTGCTGACCGCCCACCAAACAAAACCTGGATCGGTACTCCCTTCTCATAGGCGCACCGGGGAAGGTCATAATCCGGTGTCAGAAGGACCGGGCTTTCTGAAATGCCGCACTCTTCCATCATAGGCACTAATGCCTGAACTGCACTGTTTATCGGATGCATTGGTGTTACCATTCTATCTCCATCCATAGAGGCCGATGAGCGGAACAAAACGAACCGCTCCGAACCGCTCTGTATGGTATTCATCTTTGTTTCGTGTCACCCTGACCAGTTCCTGGATATCCCGATCACCAACCGGGGCTACAAGTCTTCCGCCATCTGCCAGTTCTTCAAGCAAAGGCTCTGGTATCCGGGGAGTTGCCGCGGTTATGAGAATCCCGTTGTAGGGGGCCTTATCCGGATAACCCGTGGTTCCATCCTGGCAGAGCACCTGGACGTCCCCGATACCCGCTCTTGCAAGGTTCTCCTCTGCAAGGTCTGCAACCGCTGGGATCCTCTCTATTGAGATGACCGTTGCTCCACAGGCAACAAGAACTGCAGCCTGGTATCCTGAACCGGTTCCGATCTCAAGAATAATGTCTCCTTTCTCCGGTGACAGAAGGTCGGTCATGACCGCGACGATATATGGTTGTGAAATGGTCTGGTCATGTCCGATGGGCAGGGGATAATCCTGGTATGCTTCACGGGCATAGGGTTCAGGGACAAACAGGTGACGGGGGACGGAACGCATGGCCTGTAGTACGGAGGGATTTTTCACACCCCGTGCCTCTATCTGCCTTCGTACCATCTCCTCCCGTTCTGTAGCCCTGGTTTCCATTCAGAATCCTGATTTCTCTGCAGCGTCGATGGCTGCATCGATCTGGTTCTGGAGCACGTCAGGCAGGCCTTCTACCTTGACATCCAGGAACCCTCGAATGATGGTTGCAGTTGCCGTCTCTTCATCAAGACCCCTGGCCATCAGGTACTCGATCTCATCACGGGCGATCTTTCCGACCGCTGCTTCGTGAGAAAGTTCGGTATCCACGACATCTCCTTTTATCTCCGGTATTGCGTGAATGGTTCCGTCTCGTAAGATAAGCCCCTTGCATTCGATATGGCCTTTCGTCCCTTTCACTTTCCCATCAATTCTGCCCCGTGACAGGATGGTGCCTCCGGTGGTGATAGCCCGGGTGATGAGTTCAGCACTGGTCCCTTTCGCTCCAAGTACTGCGGTTGATCCCAGGTCCATAAAGGATCCGGGCGTGCAGACCACAACACTGGAAAACCTTCCGACTGCTCCTTCTCCTTTCAGGGTGCAGAGGGGAGCCATCTGGATCTTTCTGACCGGTTCCATACAGACATAATTTGAGAGAAATACGCCGTTCTCCTCAACAATGGCTGCTGACCGTGGATATACTGCAATATTTTTCCCCCAGTTATGAATCATGGTGGAGGTGACCTTGGCACCCTTCCCGACATAGATCTCAGTAACCCCAAGGTGTGCCCCGCTGCTCCGCCCTGATGAACTGGTACATCCGGAGATGATATGAAGCTCTGAATCTTCCTCTGCGATGACGATATTATGAACATGCTGGATGGCGGAATCTGACAGGAACAGGCAGGCCTGCAAGGGATAGATACTTTTTGTCCCCTTTTTTGCAATTATCACAAATCCTTTTGGATCAGGTCGTGATGCGACATACCTGGTGTATTTATCCTGGTCTTTTGAAACAGCCTTCCAGATATAGTCAGACACCCACGGGTATTTTTCCAGGGCCATGGTGAATGTCAGAAACTCAATTCCTTCACAGTCCGATGTGATATGACAGACATCCTGGTCTTTCTGGAAGAAACTACCTGACCTGTTCTTCATCTCGACTTCAAGACCGGTAAGAGCAAGTCGTTTCTGATCTTCAAGAGAGAGATCCGTCATCTGAATATTGTGCATGATTTTGCCCTTCTTCTCATACGTTATACGTAGATCCTCATTATCACTCTTATTTCTGTTCCACACCGTCTATGCCACTTACAAGGACTCAAGGAGGAATGGGAGCATTTCTATTGATTTCATCTCGACATCCGGGGTTACGTTAAGGCCCCTGATCTCCTCCTGTTGGTATTTACCGGTAAAGGTTATTGCTCCGAGGAGTCCGGCATCCTGCGCACCTTTGACATCGGTCATGATATCATCTCCGATCATGAGAACCTGCTTTTTCTGTACGTTCCAGTCCCTCATGGCCGCGAGGAAGAAGTGTTGGGAAGGTTTTCCCATGACAACTGCGGTGCATCCGGTACTAAACTCAAGGGCGGTGACAAAGGGACCAGCACTTAAGGACAGTCCGTCAACATCCTTCCAGTACCGGTCTTTTTCCAGAGCAATGAGTTCACCTCCCTGCACGAGCGAACGGAATCCCGCGTTCATCGATGTATAGGTAAACCGGTCAGCGGCATCCCCGACCACAACTGGTGCAGCATGGTCGTCATGGATAATTCCCGCTTCCTGAAAATCTTCCCTCAAATCATCGGTGACCAGAAGATTACAGGTCCTGATGTTGCGATCATGGAGGTACTGGATGGCAGCAATAGCCGGAGTATAGATCTCATCTATGGATACCGTCACTCCAAGCCGCTCAAGTTTTTTCAGAACATTTTTTCTGGACTTTCGGGTTCCGTTCGAGATAAATCGGTAGGGGATATTGTTGTCCTGAAGGAATCTGATTGCGGTCTCTGCTCCGGGTATGGGCTCATTGCCAGTCATCAAAGTGCCATCGATATCAAGCAGAACTCCGTGTATCTGCATAGGGAATATTTGGTTCTGATAGTGAGAAGTGTTATGTCAGGACGATTTAAAAAATATTAAATACAACTATGCTCAACGTTATAGAGCATCTGCATCGATGGTCTAGAGGTATGACTTTGGCCTTCCAAGCCAATAGCTCGGGTTCGAATCCCGATCGGTGCATAATCTTTTCTTATAATTTTTGCCCGAAATCTTCAAAGTATTAATTCCATATGCGTAGAGTCTTTTGTTATCTGTGATACTGTAAGAACCGCTATCCCCCGAATATGGATCAAACATTGCAGGAATTATCACGCGAGCGGGTCTCCCGAACTCTTGAAAAGGCAAAACAGGTGTTTTCATGGATAAAACCCGGATTGGTACAATAATCCAACATCTTGCTGGAGAATTACAAAAATCAGGAGTTACCATCAGTTCTGTGAGGTTATTTGGATCCTGTGCTGCAGGTACAGCATCATATGAGAGTGATATTGATATAGCGGTGGTATCTCCGGATTTTCGTGAGTATGAATTTTCAAAACGGTTTCATCTCCTCGGGTCTGCAATTATCCGGACAATCCGACAGTATCATACACCAATCGATGTAATCCCTCTAACACCAGAAGAATATGAGTGTGCACAATCACTTCGCATGGATTTTATCAGACAGGGTATCGAGATCAAGGTGACTGATCAGAATCAGAGTTCACCCGGTTCTGCAGAAGTCTGATCGTATCAGGACAGACATCAGTTTTTGTATGCTCTCCCGGATTCATTTTCAAATAGGTCTTTCCCCATTCACATAAATCATCAAGAATCGGTATGACTGTTTTACCAAAAGAGGTAAGTGAATATTCAACTCGTGGAGGAACCTCGGCGAATACCTGCCGGTTGATGACATGATCCGCCTCAAGTTCCCGTAGTTGCCTGGTAAGCATACCCTGAGATATATTTGGTAATATAAGCCGAATTTCCTTGAACCTCAGTGGTTTATCACGTATATGCCAGAGAATTACGGTTTTCCATTTTCCACCAATTATATCAATAGCGGCCTCCACTGGGCATCCATATTCTCGTTTTGAAGAATTTTTGTCCATTAGTACTATTTTGGAGATTATATCTTAAAATTCATCCTGCATCTGTTTTAATATATTAGTCCAAATATGGATATAGCATCTGAATACCTGCATTCAACAGGTATCAGGAATGAAAGAGAGGAAAGTTATGACAAATCATAGTGTAAAACCCGGTGTTTATTCTTCACCCATTTCCACGAAGAAGGATCAGAAAGAAGATGAGGTTTATCAGGGTCATTCCTGCATGAAATGTATGGGTTGCATGAATGCTCTGATACCCGGACGGAGGTAAACAATGAAGGTTGTAGCATTTAATGGAAGCCCAAGAAAAGAAGGAAATACCCGTATCCTTTTGGAAACCGTCTGTGAAGAACTCGAGAAGGAAGGAATAAAAACCGAAATTATCCAGATTGGAGGAAAACAGGTTCATGGCTGTACTGCCTGCATGAAATGTTTTGAAAATCAGGATAACCGGTGTGTCATAGACAATGATTTTGTCAATGATTGTATCGAAAAGATGATTGAAGCAGATGGGATCATCATCGGAACCCCTACCTACTTCACTGATGTGTCTGTTGAGGTCAAAGCTCTTATTGATCGTGCGGGTTTTGTTGCCATAGCGAATGGAGGGAAGTTAAACCGAAAAGCAGGAGCTGCAGTTGTTGCCGTACGCAGGGCCGGGGCAATTCATGCGTATGATACTATCAATCATCTGTTCGGCATTAGTGGTATGTTTACCGTGGGTTCAACCTACTGGAATGTAG
>CAYWHV010000145.1:0-6467 GCA_964458045.1 uncultured Methanospirillum sp. | reverse complement strand
TGAGTATACCCTATCACTTTTTTTATTAAGTGAAGGATTACAGGAGGGTATCATAGTATGACAAACCCTGACAGATTATTCGAACTCCTCATCTCGCTCAATCCCTGGTGGAGTGGAATAAACCCGGAGACGGGGATAATCAGAGAACAATATCTTGACCGGATGAAGAAATTCATAGCAAGTCAGGAGATCCTGATACTGAATGGTGTCAGAAGATCCGGAAAGACTACACTCCTGCTTCAGTTATTACATGAAATATTGAAAAATGGAGAGGTCGATCCAAAAAAAATACTGTTTGTCAGTTTTGATGAACCGTTGATTTCCAGTCTCGAGGATCCAATCGGTCAGATCCTCACCGGGTATCATTCAGATATCTGTCCTCATGAAGACGGTTTTCTCTTTTTTGACGAGATCCAGCTGGTACCTGGATGGGAGAGATGGCTCAAAGCACTCTATGACCGGAAAAAATACAAGATTATCCTGTCAGGCTCATCATCCCATCTTCTTGAAAGTAAAACTGCAACCCTCCTGAGCGGACGATATCTTCAGATTCCGGTTTTTCCCCTTACTTTTCCTGAATTCCTTGAGTTCTCCGATATTGATATCCCAAAGACACGTATCGATGAGACACGGATGAAATATCACCTGATGGAACAGGTCAGACAATACCTCAATATTGGTGGATTTCCCAGAATTGTACTTGAAAAGGATCCGCTGGTTCAAAAAGAACTATTGAAAGGCTATTATGACAGCATCGTCTCTCGTGATATCATATTGAATGCACAGATCAGGCAAGTCAGAGTGATGCGGGATCTCTTATATGTCATGTTCTCATCCCTTTCATCCCCCTTCTCATATCGGAAACTTGCCTCCCGGTTTTCAATTGATCCCGCTACCATTCGTGAATATATAGGCTATATCACTGATTCCCACCTGATGAGCGAACTTACGTTCTTCAGTTATTCTGTGAGTGTTCAGAATGTCAATGCAAAGAAGATTTATTGTATTGATAACGGAATTCGGAATGCAATATCCTTTCAATTTTCATCAGATACAGGAAAACTTGTTGAAAATTCCGTCTGGATTCACTTAAACTCCCTTGGAGTTCCGCTCTATTACTGGAAAGGGGAGGGAGAGGTGGATTTTGTGATAAAGCACACGGATAATTCACTGACAGCCATAAACGTAACCTATACCGATGATATACCAGAACGTGAAATCAGGGCTCTTTCCTTGTTTCAGGATACCTTTTCAGAGAATATCCGCAGGAGTATTCTGATAACAAAGGACATCGAGAAAGAAGAAGAGGGTATCGAATATATCCCGCTCTGGAAGTGGCTCATCGGGGAGTATAGTCAGCATAAACTCTGATCTGGCCTGCAGGGATAATAATGAGTTCTCAGGCAGGTCCGAGATCTAAAAAAGAGGAGTGAATTACAGAAATTTCTCTACCTGCTCAATCTACTGAACCTTAGCATAAAGATATCTTCTTAATATCTCAGGACAAGAGTAGAAGTATTACCAGAAAAGACGGAACCCATCCCCCCATCCATGTTCACCTTTTTAAAGAGGATAACGTCCCAGACGCCTGAAAAACGGATATTTTTGTACCAGGTACTGGTGTTTGCTATTTTGTCTGCAGGCATCATCCTTGCCGGATACCTCTATTATTCCAGTTATGAAAAGGAGTTCCGGTCAGGAGTGGAGGAGCAGTTAACCAGTGTCGGAGATTTGAAAGTAAACGAACTGGTCAGATGGCGGAATGAACGGATCGGTGATGCACGGCTGCTCTATGAAAACCCGGCATTTTCATCCCTGGTCAGACGGTTTCGTAACAACCCCGATAACCAGGATGACAGGGCCCAGTTGCAGAAATGGCTGTTCAATATTCAGCATAATTTTCACTATAAAGAGGTCTTTCTGCTGTCCCCGGATGGATCGATCCTCATGACGGTCCCCGACACTTCGCACCCGGTATCTTCCAGCATCCTTGACCGACTTCCATTCGTGATATCAGCCAGACAGATTGAATTCATTGATTTTTACCGTGATGAGCAGGATGGACATATCTATCTGACCATTCTTATTCCCATTGTGAATGAAGAGGATGAGAATCTGACAGGTATTGTAGGTCTGCAGATCACCCCTGACGAATTTCTCTACCCCTTTATCTCACAATGGCCTACAGAATCTGAAAGTGCTGAAACACTCCTGGTACGAAAAGAGGGAGATTCTGTCCTCTATCTGAATAAACTCAGGTTCAGGGAGGACATCGCCCTCTCCTATCGTGTCCCCATGAACCAGACCAGCCGGCCAGCCATTCTTGCAGCACTTGGAAACGAAGGAATCATAGAAGGGACAGATTACCGTGGTGCTTCGGTCATTGCCTATATACGAAGTATTCCGGACAGCCCCTGGTTTTTAGTTGCGAGGGTGGATACAGCAGAGGTCTTTGCATTCCTTACCGCCCGTACAATAGACCTGATAATCATTGTTTTCATTCTGCTGATCGTAACCGGAGGGGGCCTCTATGTCCTTCACCAGCGGGAAAATGAACAGTATTACCGGGAACAGATGGCCATCAAGGATGCCCTGTTCGAGAGTGAGGCCTTATTAAAAGGGGTTTTCAACACCATGCCCAGTGGAGCGGTTATCTATACTGTTCATAACGATGGTTCACGGGGGAGCGATTATATCGTCTCAAATTTTAACCAGGCCGGCCTTTCAATTGAAGGAATTGCCAGGGAAGATATTATTGGAAGACCTATTACCGCTATCAGACCAGATATTGATGAATTCGGGATAATTCCGATCTTTCAGAAGGTCTGGAAGACAGGTGAAACGGTGTATTACCCGGCAAAAAAATACACAACCAACACATCTGCAAAATGGTTTGAAAATTATGTGTTCCGGATCCCAAGCGGTCAGATCGTCGCCATTTACAATGATGTCACCGAAAAGATGGAGGCAGACGAGGAACGTGAACGTCTGATTAAACAACTCGGTGAGAATAATGAACAACTCAATGCTGCCTTTGAACAACTTGCCGGGTCAGAAGAGGAACTGAGATACCAGTTTAATACCCTTGCATCAACAGAGGAGCATCTGAGACAGACAACGACCTACCTTGAAAACCTGATTACCAATGCAAATGTGCCGATAATTGTGTGGGGTCCTGATTATGCCATAACCCGTATCAATCACTCATGTGAAAACCTGATCGGAAGATCTGCACCGGAAGTCATCGGAAAATCCATTCAGATCCTGTTTCCACCCGAACAGGTTGAGTATTCAATGCGTCTTTTACAGACAGCAGATGCCGGAGTCAGGTGGAATACGGTCGATATGCCGATCCAGCATGCAGATGGGACAATAAGGTCTGTTATCTGGAATGCCTCAACGATGTACGATGCATCAGGTGAACGCCCGATTGCAACGATTGCACAAGGAAGGGACATAACTTTCAGAAAAAAACTGGAATATGAGAATAAAGTATCAATAGAGCAGATCCAGAAAAATCTGGCCCAGCTCTCCGTCCTCAATGATCAGATCCGAAATCCCCTGACCCTCATTCTCTCCTACACCGAGATGATGGAAAACTCTGATTTTGCAGATAAAATTGCGGAGCAGGTAACCAGGATTGACGATATCGTTATCCATCTCGATCAGCGGTGGAATGAATCAGAAAAGATACTGCAGATGCTCCGGAAAAACTATAATATCATTACCTCCCCGTCTATTCACCAGGCCGTTCATGACCGGGCCATACGAAATAACCAGGATGATATCTCCTCCGAACCATCCTTCCCGTCATCACGGCTGCTCATCCAGGAGATTGAAGCTGAACTCTTCACCATCCTTGACAGCATAGATGCCTATATTTTTGTTGCCGATCTGGAGAACTATGAACTACTCTATCTGAATAAACGGGGAAGAAATTTATTTGGAGATATTGCCGGGAAGACCTGCTGGCAGGTTATTGAAAAAGACCAGACAGGTCCCTGCCCGTTCTGCATAAACCATCTGCTCATGGATTCATCAGGACCGACTGGTGTGCATCAGAGTGAGAGGAAAAATGGCCGGAACGGACGGTGGTATGACTGCAGGGACCGGGTTATCAGATGGAGTGATGGCAGGCTTGTTCATCTCCAGGTTGCGACAGATATCACCGAGCAAAAGGCAGCAGAAAAGGAACTTATCCGGAGCAGAACCGAATTAAAACGGAAACTGGATGCAATTTTATTACCCGAAGGAGATATCGGGACGCTGAACCTTGCCGATATTCTTGATGTACCGGAGATTCAACATCTCATGGATGATTTCTATTCTCTTACAAAGATCGGGGTCGCAATTCTTGATAGTGAGGGAAATATACTCGTTGCAACAGGTTGGCAGGATATCTGCACCAAATTCCACCGGGTACACCCGGAGACATGTAAAAACTGCCATGAAAGTGATACCGAACTCTCATCCGGAGTCACCCCGGGAACCTACAAACTGTACCGGTGCAGGAACAATATGTGGGACATTGCTACACCAATCATGGTGGGGGGAGTGCATCTTGGAAACCTCTTCCTTGGCCAGTTTCTCTTTGATGATGAAGAGATTGATTATTCATTCTTCAGGGAGCAGGCAGGAAGATATGGGTTTGACGAGGAGGCCTATATACACGCCCTTGAGCAGGTTCCCCGGTGGAGCAGGGAGACGGTGGATACCGTCATGCACTTTTATGCCCGGCTTGTGCACCTGATCTCCGAGGTCAGCTGGGCAAATATCCGTCTTGCACGGATAGTTACCGAACGGGATACACTCATCAGCACCATCCGGAAAAAGAACGAAGAGCTGGAGACTGCACTGGAAAAATCAAGCCAGCTTACTGAAGAATTACATGAACGAGATGAAGAACTCCGGCTGCAGGTGGATGAGATTTTGCAGGCGAAACATGAATGGGAGCAGATTTTTCAGTCTATCGGAAGTCCTGCCCTTATTCTGGATACTAATCACCGTATCATTCATGCAAATGCAATTGCTCTTGAGAAATCAGGGAAGACTCTTGAGGAACTGAAAGCGAAGTACTGCTGGGAGATATTCCATGGAGAAGGCACCACATCTCCTCCAGAGGGTTGTCCCTGCGAAAAATTGTTCAGATCAAAAATGACGGAATCGGGTGAGATGGAAGTCTCTGCATTTGGCGGGATATACCTGGTCACCTGTTCTCCAATCTTTTCCATCGACGGCACTATTGATCAGGTTATCCATATCGCGGTGGATATTACTGAAAAGAAGAATGCTGAAACTGCCCTGAGTGAAGTAAACCAGAAACTCCGGTTACTTACCAGTTTAACCCGTCATGATATTATAAACCAGATCCAGGTCATACAATCCCTTCATTATCTCTGTAAGGATTCAGACGACCTTGATGAGATTCACTCTTACATTACCCGGGCCTATACCTCTGCGGAACGGATACATACAATGATTGGATTTACCCGGGTCTATGAAAATTTCGGGATGGCATCGTCAGACTGGCAATCGGTCAGCAAGACAATTCAGGATGCATTATCAGAGGTAACCCCCGGTCATGTTGCGGTGAATAGTGATATACCACACGACCTTGAAATCTATGCAGATCCGCTCATCAGGAAAGTGTTCGTGACCCTGATGGAGAATGCAATCCGGCATGGGGGCACAGTAACCAGGATCTGGTTTACCTCTGATGTCAAAGAGGAAGATCTTATCATCTCCTGTTCTGATGACGGGGTCGGAATCCCCCCCGGAGAAAAGGAGGCAATATTTACTCATGGGTATGGGAAACATACCGGCATTGGTCTGTTTATCTCAAAAGAGATACTTGCAATAACTGGTCTTTTTATCCGGGAGACCGGAACAGAGAGAACTGGTGCACGGTTTGATATCCGGGTCCCGGCCGGGAAATTCCGAAATTCCAATTGATGATTTAATCTATTTCCGGTCAGAAAATATGAGAACATGGATACTTATTATACTCCCTGATCAACCAGCTGTACCTGGAAATAGCACTTCAGCCCTACATTCCGGCACACAGTAAGAATACTATTACCTTCATCTGACGGGACTATGGATACACGGATTAATCATTTTAATTAGCGAAAATGAGAATATTCGTATCAATCATCAATTGCTCTATTACTCCAGTTTTCATCCTCAAGCCGTTTTAGTTCATCCAATGAGACAGCTCGCCCAAGATGAAGCGGATTATTGAGTGATTGCATAAATGGATAGTTATTTTCCGGGATACGAGTAATTTGTATCTTTGTATTATCAAGAATTTCAATTATGAGTGGTTCATGAGGCTTAAGATCAATAGAGCTACGGAGTTTTTCCAGGGATATCGAAAAATCGTCATTTAATTCAACACATATATTCAGAGACCTCACCTCCATCCTATACTATATGAGTGTTATCCTCAATCATGCTGTGGTATCCCT
>CAYWHV010000144.1:0-6489 GCA_964458045.1 uncultured Methanospirillum sp. | reverse complement strand
ATGATCTGGTATTCTGGATGTTTTTTCAGGCTCCAGATCCATGAAGAGATTTGGATGTGCCCTTTTCGATCGGTAGGACACATACACATTCGGAGATTTTCACAAAAAATTACTGCTCATCGTTTTTTCCCGATGGTGCACTCAACTTCACCAACCGGGGTCTGAACCGATCTGCTCCTGACTTTATAAAACCCGGCATCGAGCATGGCATTTGCAATAAAATCTTCATGAATAGCCATATTCTGTCCCATTAGATCAGGAAGCAGCATCGATATCACCATCTCCTCCGGTTTGGTACCATTCCGTGTCGTTCCATCTGACATTGTTACAAAAACCCCCCTTGGTCTTAATGCCTCATAGATCTTTTTCATGAGAGAATCAAAAGAGCCAAGGGCATAATTCAACGTCATTGAAGCAAGGATGAGATCATACCCTCCTCCTATCGAATCATTCAGGTAATCTCCGGACATGACCGTAACTCTGTCAGACACACCATATTCAGCAGCACATCGCCTCGCAACCTCTGCAACGTTGGGTCTATCAAACAAAACTGCCTCCATTTTCGGATGATCCAAGACCAGGGCTATACCAAGAAGACCCGGACCACATCCCAGATCAAGCATTCGGGAAAAGCCAGTATATTCCGGAAGTGAAGATATCAGTTTTACTGCCATCTGAGCCATTCCCGACCGCTGATAATTGATAGAACCCCGGGTCTGCATCTCCCAGAACTCATCTGACCCACTAATTATCTCCTCTTTCCTCTCCGGAGGCCCTTCACGGACAAGCAATGAGATCTTTTCCGGAGGAAGGGTATACCAGGGATCACTTGCACGAAGATAATCACCCAGATAGGTGTCCTTTCCCTTTACCAGAAAATCATGCGCAATAGGAGAATTGAAGTACCGATCACCATCTTTTTGGATCACATCAAACGCAGCAAGTGCATTCAGAAGATGAATGGTGTTCTGCAGGTGGAATTGACATTTTTGTGCAATATCTTCTGCAGAGTGGGTCTTTTCAAGCAGGGTAAAAAGATCAAGTTCAATTGCAGCAAGGAGTATATTTGCCTCTGATTTCTTCAGAAGGAGATCCTGAAGAGGTTTGAAACTTCGTTGAATATCTGGAATATCCATAGATTAATCACCTTTTTCATGGTCATGGAAATGATGCAGATCCGGGGTGTGAGGATGTGTATGGGAAGCCCGCTCATGTTCATGGGGATGGGCATGGACAACTCCTTTCATAGCCGGATCATGGTGATGATTATGGTGGCTGTCATCATGACTGTGCCGGTGTTCATGCCGGGACGATACATGAATATGACGATGACTATGCTCTTCGGTGGCAATCAGCCATGCCCCGGCTGCCATCAGGGGCAGACTGAGGAGTATCTGTAATCCGGGGTTCTCACCGGGGAGTGGAAGAGAGAGGACCAGACCGATAAATGGAGCTGTTGCAAATAATGCACCGGTCCGGGCTGAACCAAGAACTCTCATCGCCCGAATGACAAAAAATATTGAAACCCCATACCCCAGGCACCCGATGAGAAGGACTACCGGGATTATTGTATGGAAGGGAGCAGGTTCTCCGATAGCATACCCCAGGCAGACACTGAATATTCCGGCTACAAATCCTTTGATCATGACTATCTGGGCAGGTTCCTTTCCGGAGATGACTCTGGTGAAATTGTTGTCAAGACCCCAGCAACAACATGCCAGAATTATCAGGACTGAACCCGTTGAGAGCCCAAAGGTCCCTGTAGGATCATATGATAAAACAAATCCACCAAGAACGACTGCAATAATGGCATACAGCCCCCGTCTTCCCAGTGGTTCACGAAAACCAATCACTGCAATAAGGGTCGTGAAAGCCAGCTCAGCATTGAGGAGCAGGGAAGCCGTTGATGCCGGTGTGGTGGTAAGACCGACCATGCAGAGGATAGGGCCGATGATGCTGCCAAAGGCAATGATCCCAACAAGCCAGGGAATATCACTTCTCCGTATAGGAGCCTCGGTTTTTCCTTCCGGATCTGTGAATCTTCGGATCAAAAGCCCCCCGGCACCGGCTCCGAGATACAGGAGCCCGGCAAGTGTGACCGGACCGATATCGAAAAGGAGAATACGGGAAGCAGGAATAACTGCACCAAACAGGGCTGCGGCAAGGAGTGCCATCAGGATCGCGTCCCGGTTGGCAGGTTGCATGATAAGTTATTGTATTTGAGATCAGATAATGACTTTTTTTAAACCCTATATTGCCAATATACAGTTTTCGAGAAATTTGTATAGTGCTGATATATGGATAGTTTTTCCAGCAGAAAAACTATGAATTTCCGATCATGTGTTTCATACTTTCAGGATTGAATTCTTATTGAACACCGGTATTGATGACCTTACATAAAGGCATTACCAATGTATTTCATAAACCCTCATTCAAAATGTATCTTATCAAAAAGCCCGTTAATACGAAAGTCGACGTGGTAAATTCATACCATCAAATTAAAAAAGAAAAAAAGAAGAGTATCTCGTTATGATACCGGAGCATCAGTCGGGGCTATCGTATT
The DNA here is from genome assembly GCA_964458045.1 of uncultured Methanospirillum sp. GTDB lineage: Archaea > Halobacteriota > Methanomicrobia > Methanomicrobiales > Methanospirillaceae > Methanospirillum. The sequence continues at coordinate 3,926 of CAYWHV010000144.1, read as the reverse complement.
ACTCACTGTCGGAACTGGCCGGGGTTTATAGGTTGTAGTCGGAGCCGGGGTTGGTTTCTGGTTTTCAACTTCACAGAGTTCATTCACAGAAGGATGAAGTGGTATCACTGATGCGGCAATTGCGTTAAACTCTTCTGCCTTTTCTTTTGCATCCTCCATAGTCTCATACGAACCAAAGACTGCCACGACATTTCCATCAATCAATCTTAAGAAGAGATTTGACGTCTTTCCATCAGAATATTTCCCATACTGGGTAACCGTATCGTTGCCAAATTCAGGTTCTGAAAGGGTTGCAATACCTGTTTTTGCATTAAATTCATCAAGGTTGACTTTCAGGTTCTCCTCCATTACCTTGGAACAATTCATATTCTGATATACCTGGATTGAGATCACATTGGTAATATCATTGTTGTCCATGACGCCGGTCGCCATTCCTGCATAGGAGTTGACCGCAAAATTAGACCAGTCGGCGGGTAATTTCACTACGAACTGGTCGTTGATTGTCTGGTTGGCGGATGATCCGGACTCGGCTGCAGAGACTGGGATAAGGACTGCAGCAATTAAAAGGCAAAAACAACTGCATAATCGAAATAGATCCATACTATCACGTACGGTTCATACGATTATGAATTTTCTGGTCATAGAAACAATACCCCCCGGCCACACTATAGAGAACCTCTCCATAGCTCCTTACTCAGGTCCATTCAGGGCTTCTGCATCAAAATACCCTCCTTTTGTCATGGAAACCAGTTGATCTATAAAAGCAGACGGGAAAACATCGAGTTCAAGAAAGATATGTGCGGCAAATTCAAGAAATCCCAGCGGGTTGGCAGTTATTATACCCTTGTCAGAGATGGACGGTGAGGGAGTGTAGTACTGTTCGCCCTGGTATTGTGATGCATGGGCCTTCAGCCACTCTTTTCCTGCACTTGTATGCCGAACGGTATCAAGAAGACCGTGTCTGGCAAGAAATAAGGTCCCCCCACAGATGACTGCCACCGGGATCTGTGCCTGAGTACACCGGGATATAAGGGATGCCAGCTGATCAGGATCCTCCTTCTCATAATATATTGAACCGGGAAGGATTACCATGGCAACATCATCAATGCTCACGTTATCAACTGAAAAATCCGGAACAAGGGTCAGTCCCCCAACGGACCCCACCGGCTCTTGTGTTACTCCAAAGGTGCGAACCGGGTAACTATTGTTTTTGGGGATGTCGGTATACTGATCTGACAGCAATGATATTGCATACGCAGGTTCCCAGTCTGCCATACCGGGACAAAGAAAGAGAAAAACACTTTTTGATGTTGTCATTGAGATCTATAGTAATCTGCACACAGATCATGTACCCTTTGTCATTCCCCGATGTTTGATCCTCCCTCCTATTCAGATATTGTATCCGCGATCTGATCCTCGATCTAGAAACACAAAACAAAAACAGAGACAAAATCATGCGAATTTGATTTTTAGCGCCAAAACAAATCATTTACGATACCAGAGTCAAATGAGACCTCCTGAATCATTCACTATTCCAAACAAATCCAGGATTTAATTTAATCTTCTCTTTTATCTCCAAATTACCGATTCATTAGTATTATTTATTATTTCTTGATAACGCTAATTTTATATATCCGTACATAAAAATTTAGATGAGACTAAAATAATTAGGTGAATCATGTCCACGACCACTGTTGAGCAACTCCCCCCTGGAACATCAGGAATTATTTCTTCGATACAGGGAGAGCCGGCCATTCGCCGAAGGTTAATGGAAATGGGCGTTCTGCCAGGTTCTGAAATTACTCTAATGAAATGGGCACCGCTTGGAGATCCTGCCGAATGCAACATTCGTGGGTACAAACTCTCCCTCCGAAGGGCTGAAGCGGCCCTGATCACGGTTGAACCAAAGAAGGGGAAGTGAGAGCGCCATGGTTCCTCTCAGCTTTACCAACACCGGAGAGAAGGTTGTCGTCAGGTCAATCTGTGGGACCGGACACCTGGCAAAAACCCTGGGCCAGCTCGGGATCATAATCGGAATTGAACTTACGATCATTCAAAAAGCGAAAGAATCAGTGATTGTCCGGATAGGAGAGAGCAGATACGCCCTTGGAGCCGGAGCAGCCAGCATGGTTCTCGTCGAACCACTTTGATGTTGATATTATGAAAGATATTCGTATATTACTTGCAGGAAACCCGAATGTGGGGAAAACTACCCTGTTTAACAGCATATGCGGGGTACATCAGCACACCGGGAATTATCCAGGAGTGACGGTTGAGATAAAGACAGGAAAACGGCAGATAAATGACCACTCGTTCATTGTCTCTGACCTTCCCGGGACCTACAGTCTGTCAGCATTTACTCCGGATGAACAGGTTGCCCGTGATGCACTCCTGACATCATGTCCGGATGCAGTTGTCCAGATCATTGATGCCACAAATATCGAGAGAAACCTCTTTTTAACCACACAACTGATGGAAATCGGCCTCCCGATGGTCATCGCCCTGAATATGTGTGACCTTGCAGATGAACAGGGAATTACCATTGATGCCGAATGTCTTGAGAAGAATCTGAAGATTCCGGTTGTCAGAATTGTTGCACGAGAAGGAGAAGGAGTAGAAGAATTAATCAAAACCATCATTCGGGTTTCCACCAATAAAACTCCTGCCTTCCACAGAGAGGTAGAATATCCTCATTCGGTCACATCACACATCTCTGAAATAGGAAATTATCTCGGTGCACATGGAACACTTTTGGGAAGTTTATCTCCTCACTATGCAGCAATACGACTGATGGAAGGTGACGAACACCTTGAAAAGATGCTTCATGAAAAAGGACTTACCATTCCATTCATCGATACCAGTGATCCTGCTGAGCGGGACGGTATTGTAGAGGATATTCTGCTGGCCAGGTACAGAGCAGCAGAAGAGATCACCACCTGTTCAGTGAAATGTTCCATGGGCCGGGTCATGCCCGGTGACCTTATCGACCAGGTCCTGACACACCGGTTATTCGGGATACCCATCTTCCTCTCATGTATGTGGTTCGCGTTCCAGCTCACCTTTAGTGCTTCCAATCCGTTCCTTGTCGGAATAGAATACATATTCGGGTATTTGACAGAACTGATGAACGGCGTCGATATGGATCCATTTGTCAGATCATTCCTGTCAGATGGTGTAATCGGTGGAGTAGGATCGGTCCTCGTCTTTGTTCCAAGCATATTTGTCATGTTCCTGCTGCTCTCCATCCTTGAAGATACGGGATACCTGGCCAGGGCAGCATTTGTCATGGACCGGCTTATGCATTCAGTCGGTCTGCATGGACGTTCATTCATTCCGTTCCTTATCGGATTTGGATGTAATGTACCGGCTATCATGGCGACCAGAACACTACAAAGCAAGGCAGACCGGATTATTACCATCATCACCATCCCGTTCATGTCCTGTGCAGCACGGCTTCCCGTATACGTACTCTTTGCAGGCGTATTCTTCGGAGCTGCTGCAGGAAATGTAATATTCTTCCTGTATGTCCTCGGAATCGCAGTTGCAATCCTGTCGGCCCTGATATTCCGGCGGCTGGTATTCAGGGATGAACCATCGCCCTTCATCATGGAGCTCCCCCCATACCGGAAACCCAGTGGATTTGCTGCAGCGGTTCACATGTGGTTCAAAGGCAGGGAATATCTGAAACGTGCTGGTCTTGTCATCTTTGGTGGAGTTATCGTCGTCTGGGCATTAGCAACCCTCCCGGCAGGAGTAGAGTATGGTTCTGCAGAGAGTCTTGCAGGAATCATCGGACAGGTATTCCAGCCACTGTTTGCCCCGCTTGGGTTTAACTGGCAGCTGGTCGTCGGACTCATCTTCGGATTCATCGCAAAAGAAGTCGTTGTCGGATCTCTGGGAACCCTCTATGGCGGAGAAGAGATGCT
>CAYWHV010000143.1:0-6554 GCA_964458045.1 uncultured Methanospirillum sp. | reverse complement strand
CAACCTGGGCAGTCTGGGCATCGAGCTGATCCAGCTCAGATCCCTTCATATCCATATCCTTGGTTGCGTCACGAAGGAAATTGTAGAGAACCTGCAGAGTTGAAAGTGGACAGAGGATGAAACTGGTAACGACTTCACCACCCTCAAGGTGGTCAATCTTAATCACATCAAGTTTCTTTTTCTGTAGTTCGCGTTTCGTCAGCTCAAGACTGGCGACTTCCTTTAACGGCACACTAATCTGCTTGTCCTGACTCACAAACCAGATACCGGTCTTCAATACCGCAATAGCTCCCTTCTCCCATTTCGCATCAGTAACCAGGACACCCCCCCTGATAGCCGGTGACATGAAATGGGCCATGATCCTGTATGCGTTACAGGCCATGATGATCTTCTTGGTAAGAATCGTGAGGACTTTTTCAACCGACGCGATCTTATACGGGCGCTCGGTCTTATCCGGCATCGTGACAATGAGCGTTACCATCTGCCCGCGTTTCTGAAGATCAACAATACTCCGGTAGCTAACTGTGACATTCCATGGATCTTTCAGAACGATACCATCATTTCCGATATCGATACGTGAGGTCACCCATGACCCGCCTTTTTCCAGTTTTGCCGGAACCTCTGCCATACTCTCCTTTCAAATCTCTTTTAGTGGTATTTATCTTCTTTTTATTTTTCGGTTGATGATACTCATGACTTCCTGAAGCTCTTCTGCAAGTTCCTCAGCAGTTACATGAACATCCTTCAAATCCCGCAGGAGTACATCATCATCCTTCTTCTTCAGGTCTTCGATATCAGCTTTCAGTGAAGCGATAAGATCATCATCGCCCCCACCCTTCATCTGACTCAGTTCAAACTGTTCTTCCCCGCCGGAGTCGTCATCCTCCTGACCATACATGTAGGGACTATCTTCAGATGAACTGTAGGTAGAGAGATCAGATGAAGTGATCGTATCTCCCCCTTCAAGATTTGAGATCACATCCCCGCCGGAGTCAGAACCAATATCAATCGTACTTGAGTAGATAGCATCAATCTCATCTGGTCCCTGGTCATCATCCAGGATAATCTCCTCCTCCTCATCACGGGTTGAGATATCCATCTTTTTTACATCCGTGTCAGAGGGAACCTCAGGCATTACATCCCCTTCTCCATAGGGAGTCCGGATATTGTCAAACTCAGGATTTACGGAGTCCAGTTCGGCATCGATATCAAGACTATCATCCAGATCCAGGCCTTCAAGCAGGTCGGTATCAAATGATGCGTCATCAGATTTTCCACTGTCAGATGCTGCCCCGGTATCTTCAATCTCCTCGTCGTTGCCCGCAGATGTATCAGATTTTTGCGACGTTTCCTTCTTTTCTTTTCCCTTTTTCTCATCCCGGCTCTTTTTCTTCTCATCACGTGGCTTTTCAGATCGTGATGGCATCTTTATTGCCGGGAGAGCGATAGATGGCAATTTAAACTTGCCAGAGAGTGAAGAAAAGAGTCCTTCGCCCTTTGACTTCTCCTTTCCTTTCTCTTTCGAAGTTTTTTCTTTTTTTGGCTTTTTGGGCCGGTTTTTAAGCCAGTACCGCAGATCCTGAATTAATTCTGACAGGATGATAGTACCGGTAATAACAAGCAGGACGACGGCAATACCAATGACCCCCATCATGAGATACAGGACAGGAATATCAAAGATAAGAAGAACTGAACCCCCAAGGACTATGGTTACAAATATTATCAGCCGCCGGGTAGAGTCTGAGAGTTCAACCATCGCTTATACACCTTCAAAGACGGGAATCATAAAGAATATTCCGGTTATGATTGGAGCCACTATGTAAAGGAGCCCGGATACAGAACAGATAAGACTTGTATAAAAATATATTAATGCATTATCCCCGCCGGAAACAATCTTCCCGGCCAGCACATTCGAGATCGTGAGCATGGAAATGATAACGATGACATAAAAACCGATAGCATCCTTATCAAAATTGGAAAACACAAACATACTTCCACCCATTGCTCCGGCAATTGAGGCACCCTGTCCGGAGGTTAATGCCGCTCCTGCTTCCCCAAGTGAGGCCATTTTTTCAGTGATGGCATCTGACATTACAGTCAGAATGTTATAAAGAAACAGGAAAATGGCAACCATCATGGCATGCATCGGGACAAGGAGGATCATAAAACCCATTGAAATGGTGTGCCGGTGATCCCGCAGAAGAACCTGGTCAAGCATGGATGAACTGACAATCTGGCCAACCGTGTCTGCCTTTCCTCCAAGCTTGAGCGCATCCCGGTAAATATTCAGATATTTGTAAATCAGGTAGCTCCCGCCATCATTGATAAACCGTTGCCAGGTCCGGTCCTCATCCAGTCCCAGGTTTAATTTTGAGAAAACAGAGTTGATCAAGGGCTCGAGATATGGGAGTGATTTTTTATCAATATCCTGAATGGCAGGAGCAATGGTAGTCCCTTTTCCTCCCTGGACCGCGCCAACACCCTTGATGAATGTAGGAAACTCCGAGTCACGAAGAGTGATGTTCCCATCATCTATATACGCGATCACCCCTAGGGGAAAGAGGAGCATCCCTATAAGCATCAGTACAAGCCCAAAATTCATTCCCAGAAGCAGAAGCAGAATGACGATAATACAGAGGATTGGAACCACCTTCTTTTCCATCCGGTGAACCATGTTCTGTTCCGGTGACCCCTGCTGAAGCCGGTGTGTCTTTGGATCGGCCGGGACCGCCTTGTACATGGTGATAATACCCATTACCGAAATGCCGCCGATAAGCACATAGGAGGTCATCAACGTGCCCTGGATATTATCAGGTGCATAGATGGCTATGGACACCATGATGATAATCCCGACAAGAGCACCGGAGAAGAGCATCGAGATGTAGGCATCACCCCATTTTTTAAGCATCTCGATACCCTGTTCATAGCTTGACTTGTAGACATTTCTGATGGTATCGAGTTCCCGGTTCAGGTAATCATTATCAGGAACTCCAGACTCAATCGCATTTGCATACCGGTTCACCATGGAGAAGAGCATCTCATTCTCTATCTTCTTCGCGACATTGGAGAGCGCTTCAACATAACTGTACCCCCATCGTTTCACCAGGAGATCAGCGCGACGGATATATTTTGTAGAGACATACTCGGCCCGTGCACCGGTATACGCAAAAATCTCAGGGCGTGACGCATCTGCACTAATAATCGCTGCCATGTATGTCAGCATGAACAGAAGATCTGAACCCATGAATTTGTCTTCTATAAAAAACTTGTAGAGTTTGGCATGAACTGTGGCATATAAATCCTCAAAAGGTAATTTCCCCTGATTGGACGCACGCAGTTTATCAAAAAAACTCTCAAATGCCATGGATCAGATATCGATATTGAGAAGTCCCTGTTTTTTCAATTTCGTGATCATCAGAAAGAGTTCGATGAAGTCAGTATAACCTGCCTTGTGAAGTCTTTCCAGGATCTTTGCACGTTTTTCCACTTCCATGTACATTTGCGCCTTTTTATGTTCAGGAATACCCAGCATGGTTGCAATCTTGTTTTCCAGAAGATAACTTGATCCTTTACCGGTAAATTCGTGCGTATCAGTGACCGGGTCCCAGGTAAAGACTTCAACAAAGGAGAAACCCTGACTTTGTGAATCATACCCGACCAGTTCTGAAACATTCAGCTGACGTCTGACCATCGCTCCATCAGGCCGCCGGACTGCACTCTGGATGACCACCAGGTTTAAGTTATCAATGAAGGTCTTGGGGATAAGAATCGGATCACCAGTAAGACGCTGGATGAGCTTCTCCACCGTCGCAGCGTGGAATGTACTCATCACCGGGTGACCGGTCTGCATGGCACCAAAGGCGACTGCTCCCTCAACTCCACGAATCTCTCCGACCATGATCATGTTTGGACGCTGACGAAGTGCAGCACGAAGAAGGTCGAACATGGTAACGTCTCCTCCTTCACCTTCTCCCTTTCCTTTCCCTTTTGATACCTCACGAGTCCAGTTTCTATGAGGGATGATAAGTTCAGGAGTATCCTCGATACTGACAATCTTCGATTCAGGGGAGATGAATGTGGTAAGAGCATTCATTGAGGTTGTTTTACCGGATGCCGTCTCTCCTGACATGAAGAGTGACATCCCGTTCTCAATGCAGATCCAGAGATATGCAGCAAGTGCATAACTACAGGTCCCGAATTCAACCAGCTTGGTGATGGATATAACATCATCCATGGCTTTTCGGATGGTGAAGTTACTTCCCTGCCTGCTTATTTCCGTTGAATACACGATATTGATACGTGACCCATCCGGAAGAGTCGCATCAACAATGGGATTACGGTAGGTGATCGGACGACGTGATTTTTCTGCAAGCTTGATACAGAAATCATCAAGTGCAGCCTCCTGATCAAAACCGACGACAGACTTGAGCCCTTTGAATATCTTGTGTTCGATAAAGATAGGGCCAAGCCCGTCACAGGTGATATCCTCGATAAAATTATCTGAAATAAAAGGAAACAGAATCCCGACATCGATCTTGTCCCGGATCATCTGATACTCAATTGCATCAAACTCCTGGGGACTTACAATGATACGACCGTCGGAGAGATGAGGAACATCTGCAAATAACCGTTCAGCCCCCGGCTCTTCCTTGGCGGTCAGATCAGTAGTAAGAAATGTCTTAAACTTATCTCCTATCCCTTTTGGCCCTTCTATCTTGAGCAGGCTGGGATCGATAGCTTCCCCAGTCTTTTTAATATACATGACCTGTCTGAGCAGGCGCTTTAATACTGCCGTCCGCTCTTCCGGGGTAACCGGGTCTTCTTCCAGGGCATCAAGCAGGTCTACCAGGCGGTACTCGATTGCCGGAAGTAACCGCCCGACATTATGCATGAATGAAGGTTCGATGGGGATGTAAAAATTCCTGACATCATTCGGATCAAAGAAGATGTGAATGAAAATCGGTGGTTTTGCTGGATATATGAGGTTTGGATCTTTAATTCCTTTTAAATCACGTTTCAGTTCAGAAAAGAACAGAGGAATTCCAAATTCATCAACCGGAAAGATATGGAGGTATTCAAGGAGGTGAGGATAATTACGGGCATATTCCTTGGCATTTGCCGGTAACATCCGGTACAGGGCGCAGGAGTCAGGGTTAATTACACACTCTTCAGTATCATGACTCTCAGCCTCCTGAAAAGGTATTTTTCCCTGGATCTGCAGACGGGACATATTCAGACTTTTGCGACCGATACTGGAATAATCTTCATCCCATACCCGGGATGAACTTCAAAGCTGACAAGGTTACCAGTGGTCTTTCTGGCACCTCTGACTTTCACCACTTCAAGGACCATAACGTACTTATCACCCATGAGTTTTCTCATGAGGAGCAGGTGAGCATCACAGATTGATCTGACTCGTGTCAGGACTTCATCAGTGAATGCATAGCTGTGCATGGTGATAAGAATGGTCTTTCCCTGGTCACAGATATTTTTCGCCTGGGTCAGAAACGTCAGGACTGCTTCATTGGTTGTATATTCGGTAAATATGGTAAGTGAGTCGATGATTGCCACATCAGTATTACTGAACTTGACATGGGTGATAATACGTTCAAGGATGTCGTTCATGGCATCCGGAGTCCATTTGAACTCCACCAGATGACAGTGAAAGAGGCGGATATATCCCCAGGCAAAGAAATCAGAGATATCAAGGGACATCGATTCCATCTGGGTCAGAAAACTTTTTGTTGTCAGTTCTGTTGAGAAGAGATCGACACGGAGGTTATTGTGCATACTTCCCCACATAAACTGCTGGGTGAGTACTGATTTGCCGGTATCGTGCTCACCTTCAGTCAGGGTTAGGGACCCAAGAGGAAGACCAACAGCGAGTTTTTTGTCGATTTCTGCGTTTCCTGTCGTGAGGATTTTTCGTTCCTCTTTCCCGAGGAGGTCTGCTATGTCTCCCCGGGCTTCATCCATGCCCCCGGTTAGATCTAATTCTGCCATATGTTGACTGCCCCTATAATTAATTCATGGTTTGAGATAATAGGTGTTCTCTAAAAATTTTGAATAATTTATCCGATGATATTCAGATTGTAATAGATAATTATGTTTCAACATTCATTGAAGTTGAAACACCATTAGATGTGACAAATTTTACCCACTGAGGGGTTTGTGTCAAAGAAATATTTACCAATAAAACTTCTGAAGGATCCCACATACCTTTATTTATAATATCTGATGCAGCAGTAACTTCGAAGGGGTCACAATTATTCTCAGTATATCTCTGTGTTTCATTAACAGTATCATATGTAAAAATATCAATATTTGAAAAATCCCTGCTAGAAAAAGATGTGGAACCATTGTTATAGATATTAAGAGATAACATCCCTTCATCCGCATCCCACAATGAATCCATCGATATCTCTGTCTGCCTTATTAACTCCTGATTATAAGAAACATCAGACTGAGCATACATGGTGGTTTCGGCAATTGTGAGAATACCTGTTGCAATAATATATCCCGCGGTTAGGATGAGGAGTAGACTCACTGCTCCA
>CAYWHV010000142.1:5176-6575 GCA_964458045.1 uncultured Methanospirillum sp. | reverse complement strand
CGCGTGCATCTGGTAAAGAGATTAGCGGGTGAGATATTATACGGGAATTCAAAAATTAGAAAAGGGTGACTTGTGCCTTTGTTAGTCGTCTGGTTGTGGTCAGTCGTTTCTCATCAGGAGTCATCAGCCGAGGTGTATCCATATTCATGAACGAATCGGTTTGTTTTTGCAGGAGTTCCTTTCGTTTTGCATATGGAACATCTGCATCAAGAAGGAGACTGTCTCCAGAAATATTCAGAGTCACGATGTCCAATCCATGTATAGATGCATCGTTCCTGATATTCTTTCGATGTTCCCCCAGGGATACCTTATTCAACATCTTATCTTCATTGATGAAATGATGAGCCGGCACATTCCCATCCGGATACTTACCTCTCATATGATATTCGGTCAATGACTGCCGGTTCCTTATCTCTGCTTTCTTGGCAATACTTCTCTTCTCTGACCATTCGATAGCATGACGAGACGCCGGGACCAGTTTACCCTGTTCGTATGCGGTGAATACCGATGCTATCAGGTCACGTTTCTGGTTGATCCAGTCAACTACTTTTGGATCATCTATGTAATCTTCATTGACCGCCGTGATGATTCGGTTGAAGCCCTCATGAGATAGGAAAGTAAAAACAGACGCATTATACCCCAGAGTATTTTTATCCTTTACTCCTGATAAATCCTTTGGAGAGATGTTTTTGTAATGAGTTCCTTCAGTTAATTTAGTTAACAAATTCCAGGCAGTCATTTTTGTAATTTTTAGATACTTGTAAAAATGAACCCAGGATACATATGCTTCACCTTCATAGAGCAGGAAGGTTGCATCAAACTCATTCCCAAATGTTCGAACCTCTAGTGAAATGTTCGGAGTTGATCTGTTCGAGGCTTCAGTTGCCATTCTCTTCCTCCCTGCGTTTAAATTCTGCTTCCAACGAATCTATCACGAATTGAGATAAATTCATCCCACAATCTCTTACTTTTTGACGAAGGGAGGGAGGCATAACAACAGTATACCGGTGTCGGGTTTCTCCGGTTAAAGGAGGTCTACCACATCGTTGCATACATATCAGAGATACCTGTGAGATATTATACGGGAATTATCCTTCATGATGTATGAATAAAAATATGAGTTAAAATCAGAGTAAAATATATTCCACACACGGGAATTTCTTCAGGAATAATTTCTTCTTCAGTTTGAATCCTTCTGTCTCGGTTGTGAATTTTGTCCACTTGCTAATCCCTTTCACGTCCTCCACCGTCCAGATGCTCTTACCTTTCTCCAGGTATGCGAAATCTGCCCGGTACGTTATCTCCCGGATATTCTCTCCGGACCGGGCAACAAACTTCTCCTGGAGCACAAACGAAGGTTGCCGGATGATTTCACCTATCACCCCTGCCCGCTGGAGTA
>CAYWHV010000142.1:0-5076 GCA_964458045.1 uncultured Methanospirillum sp. | reverse complement strand
ATTCATACAGGGAGGTTCTGGTGAGTACGCATCTATCTCCGGATCCCAGAGACACATAACCGCCCGCCGGGTATTCGGTGACTCTTCCAGCCGTCTTACGAGTTCTGTGAGCTGGTCAAGACCTGACGTATATCCTAACCATTTTTTGATTTTGTACCAGAGAGTTGAGAGAGCATAGGCACGTAACCGGTTGCCATAGGTGTATACCGGATCCGTCCCGTCATTTCTCATCGGGGTTATCTGAAGAACTTTTTTGACGTATTCGTCCTGAAACTTGGGACCGAACAGGGAGCCAGGGACTACATGAGGAGATATCTGCGGATAGTTGACGTGAATAGATATCGGTTCTGAATATTGTTTGACGGTCTCTCCATCCTCTGTGATATCCATCTCCGGTAACGCATTGAGGAAATGGATCACCCGGTAATGAGCCGCCGCTATCGTGTCTTCCCGGATACAATACATAAGGGAGAAAATAGGAGATGAGAAGAGATATATGGGAATTAATCTTTCCATTCAGGAAGGTTTGCCGATTCCAATCGGTGATTATACCATACCTTTAGCCATTCATAACCGGTCCTTTCCTGTTTTGATAAAGATTTATCTTTTATTTTAGAGTCAACAAATAATTTGAATTTCTTTTCATCTCCGGAATATGGTTTAATCTCTGTAATAACTTTCTTCGCGGTTGCTTTTGCATCGTCTTGTGACGAGAATATCGTTCTCCGGGTTCTATCTGGAGAATGATCATCATAATCGAGATAATTTTCCACCAGCATTTTTTTGAACGTTTGTATTGTTTTTGGTAATATCTTCTCATGCGAATATTCGCCTTTTTGTTTCTTCTCTTCTATCTTTTGTCTCGCTTTTTCATCCGATTCACGTTCACGCTGTACCTGTTCATTATCATCTTTTCTTGACTCATCTGACCAGGTGTATAATCGATGTAAAGCATCTGCTTTCGTGCCTTCATCTTCGCTATGTGATTCCCCAATTGCTCGTTCTACCGCTTCGTGTCCTGCAGGATCTGAATAATGTAACTCCTTATTCTTGAAAGGATGATGATATGATATCTGATTCCCTTCAGTCTCATAATAAAATCCTCCGTTTGGCCCTTGTTTAATTTGTTTTCCTGCAGGGGGCTTTTCTCCTGGATTGATATACACTTTCCCTTTCCGGATCAGGTTTTGAGACTCCATCTCACGCTGACGTAAGAGATCTAAGTAACGACCCATGAGAACTAAAAAGGGATGAGAAGAGATATATGGGAATTACAAAAATTCGTTCATTCGAGTCTGAAGTATATTCGCATCATGAACCGGGATATTATCCCAATCAACTGTTCGTTCAAAGTAATTCACTAGTTCACTCCTCTGCCCATCAGTGTATAATTCTCTCGGCCACGGAAGAGATAGATCCACATTTTCAGGCATTCTCATAATCAAAATCTCTGCTCTGATATCCGAAACAGTTTTTACAACTTCTTGAGTCATCAGTCTCACACAAAAAATTAGATTCCCAGGTCGTCAGTTTCCCAGAACTCCCGGTTTTCTTCTTCAAACTGCTCCTGGATCTCTTCACAGAGTCTTTCTGTCTCGATTTGTCTTTCATCAAAGGTCATCTTTGCACCTCTACATTTTATGTTGGTTTGTATGTATTTAACACTTTCTCACTACAAACAAACATATGGAATTATCGCCAATTCTATATAGTTATGAAATGTGCTCAATGTAATGGAGATACTATCAAGTCTGGCGTTATGATTGTCCACGGAAAGGAAGTGCAACGATATAAGTGTAAAAACTGCGGGTATTTATTCTGGGAAGGACAGACACAACGGGAAAAAACAGATGATATTAATCCATTATGTATTCAATGTGGCAAAAAAACTCACAAATATGGGTATGGAATGTTATCAGGTGAGAAAAAGAGAAAGTACCGATGTAATTCCTGTGGTCATGTCTTTTTAGAGAGATAAAATATTCAATCGAAATTAATCGGATCTAAATCCGTCTGATATTATTTTTCGATAATCTGAATTTATTTTTATAATTTTTTCAGATGTTTCCTTTGCTTTTTTCTCCATATTTGTTTTACTTTGTTTTAAATATTCGATGTATTTTATTTTATTTTCATCAGATAAATCCGGATCTATATTTTTTATGTCTTTGTCTATTTCATCTATTGTTTTATTAATTTTATTCATAACTTCTTTTTTTAAGTATTCTGTTGCAGAATTTATTTTTAAATACATTTCAGATTCTGATAAGTGGTATATATCTGTTTGATTAAATGTAATCATTTCGGAAAATGCTTCTTGTATATACTCAGATGTATCTGATTCAAATAATTCGTCGTAACCTCCCCCATAAACTAGATCATTTCCAACGGTCCCACCGATGCCAGAATTATTTATTTCCTCAATAACTGGATTAACAACATTATTCGCATCATCCCATGAGCGTTCGTTAATTTCATCAATAATTAACATGGAATCAAGATTTTTAGGTAATGTTGTTCTACCACCACCGGGGGCACTCCCCCCAACTTGTCCGGGCCTTCCTGCATGTCCAAAATTTCCCTTCGATTTCTGTATCTCATTGGATAAATCACGAAGTTTTAAAATAGTTAAATAGACACCCATATCAGAAAATAGGAGATGAGGAGAGATATAGGGGAATTACATCTTCAGCATCGGCGCCAAAGCAAACCAGCGAGTAGGGTCGTCGGTATACTCATCCTGGATGAGAAGGTAGGGAGATTCCGTACCCGGACAGGGATAGGTTGCCAGCCGGACGGATTCGATTATTTCGGTCTGACCTTCCATGAACTTGTTGAGAGCGATCCTGAGCAGGTCCGGGTCATAGATACCGATGTCGATGACATCCGGATGACCTGATGAGAGATGATTGAATTTCACTTCTCCATACGGTTTATTCAGATCTTCTTTTGGCGTCTGTTTGAACCGGGAGAGAATTGATGATAGCATGGATGAGAATCTGCTGAATAGAAGATAAAGGGGAATTACTCGCCTGAATAATATTTTAACCGAAATGCTACAAGCGCCTTTTTTCTAATTTCAGATTCTGGTGTGGTCTTACTAATTTTCAATCCAATTTTATTCAGTTCAGATATCTTTTTCGGGTTACTCATATCTGAATCGAAAATATCATTCATTAACTTTGAAACCCTTTTAACTTCACCTTTATTTTTTTCATAATGAGAATGTATATCAGTAAACATTTTTTCAAGACGAGGATCGTATTCTCTCTGTTTCCTTTCTTTAAACATCAAAACATTTTGTTTAATATGATTTATGTCCTTATGCTCCCCTAAATGTTTAACATATCCATCATATATTCTGATAATATCCAACGCCGAATGATATATATGAGTAAAAAAGTTGTTATATGATATAAATGTTAAATATCAGATTCTATCGATTCTGACAACCCATCATATTCATACCCATTACAACAATTATCATAATCGGATAATGTTCTTTCTTTTAAAATATTTACTAATTCGGGATTTGTAACCCCATATATCCACCAGTTCATCATTTCTTCAGGGGTTTTTTGGCTGATCTCCCTACCTACTTTATTATTACGTTCTATTGCCCTCGCAAATGCCCTTAAATATGCTTTATAAAATTTTGGATATCGGTCCGCATCCCGTAACACTCCACTACGTTTCTGTAACGGACACATAATACAACCAATTCGATCAAACCCTTCATCATATAACGATGGATACGGTAACTCATTCTGATGTATATATTCCCAAATTTCATCAACCTCCCAATCTAAAATAGGATTCACAAAAATTCGAGACCCTACCTTTTCTATAAACATCCGTTTACTTCTACCTGGGGATTCCTGCCATCGAATTCCTGTGATTATTGTTCTCTTCGCTCCACCAATCTCCTTTAATTTTTCACAACAATACCTAATACGACGAGTGGGGGGGAATCCTTTTTTTTCAATGATTTGAAACATTGATAATTTTGGTCTATCCCACAAAACATCTGGATAATATTTTAAAATAAATTGAATAAGTTCAGGAGGATCTATTGTAGTGAAATGAAAATGAACGTCATATTTTACCCCTGAATGTCTTACCAAATCCAAAATAACTATGGAATCTTTACCACCTGAAAAGGCTACATAATACCCTAATTCTGGTTCATGCTCTTGTAATAACGAAATCGCATGATCAATCTTCCCCCCCCCATTTATATACTGCTGCATCTATCACACCTTTACCGACGTTGCCCGCATCTGGTCATCGATCTCTATTACCCAGAGTTCAGGAGAACCTTCTTTCATATCGTTCCGTGCCCGGTCCATGAACCTATCCCGCTGTTTGTCGGAGGTGATTGTCATCCGGTCCCGTTCGATATGATGAGAGCACATGGAGAAGATGAGGGATTTCAATTATTCACCCCTGCGAAGGGAGAGAACCCATTTTAGAACTACAATTTCATGATTGACCAATTCTCTAGAACGATAAGTGCAATTCACTTCTATCTGTTCTTCGAGTTCGTTTATTCTAGTTTTAACCGTTCGTATAAGGTCGTCCGATTCGTGGCGGGTATTCCAGGCTGCGATTACCGTTGCTTTGTCTTCATCCCACATTTTTATAAGACATTTTGGACAAATGATCATCCAATCAGAATATCCAAAAATGCTTTGTATCAATTCAATTTCGGGTTCATCACCGCAAAACGGACACCGTTTTAATTCTTCAGTCAATTATTCACCTTCCTGAATAGTGGTTTTTCCTGCCCGGTCAAGACCTGGTTCGGGATGCAATATTCTCCGGCATTGTATTCTATCCATATCATCTGTTTACTCAACTTTGCATACCCAACCGCCGGAGGAATAGGAGGAAGCAGGTAGAGCAGATCAACCTCTTTCCCTGCCTGCAGTCTCTCAAGATCTTTGATAAAATACGTCCCGGTATCATGCTTGATAATCAGGAAGTTTTCAAGCAGATAGGAGATACCGCACGCTTTGACGGTCAATCTTCCACCTCAAGGATGTGATGATACGCGGTGAAGATATTATGACAATG
>CAYWHV010000141.1:0-6583 GCA_964458045.1 uncultured Methanospirillum sp. | reverse complement strand
CAGACCGGCCTCATTACCTGGATATTTGAATTCAAGGTGCTCGGAATTGATCGCAGTGGAGACAGAAACCCTCTTGACCAGATTAAGAATCAGGGATATGCTGAGAAGTACCTGGCTGAATCAAAACAGGTGATTCTCGTTGGTATCATATGGAATCCGAAAACCCACAATATTGAGCGATGGGATGTATCACCCGGATAGTACAATGAGAAAATTTCAGGCCAATAATTCAGATACTTGTAGTAGGTTTATCCCACTCTTTTTCCAGAACCTGGAGTTTTTTATGCTTATTGATGAAATGTCTAATCACGATTAGTACAAATCATGATTAGAGAATTTTTTATAAAACTCTACCGGTCATAATTTGTGATCGAACATTAAAAACCGAATCAGAGCATCCAGAATATGCATATCCTGACCATCCGGAAATTGTGCAATAGAAAAACTGTAATGCACAATTTTCGGTAAAATTGTGTAATATGATACTTTAATTATGACCATGTATGACATACTGATTACCAGGTCATGTGAATAATTTATTCTTTAAACCAGGCATGTCTAAAAGGGAGACCATTCATCCGCTCGTTCCGCTCACCCATGGAAACATCGAATCACGATTAAACAATCATCAGTTTAATTGAAGACCGGATTGTCCAATGCCGGAATGGTATCCTGTGCTACTCCTCCTGATACAAGACGGGCAGCATAATAATCCGGAGGGTATGAATGAGTTGATTGAGGAGCGGTGAGCAGAGATTTTGTAAGACCAGGATCAGAGAGACACCCGGAGCATCCCACAAGAAGGAGCACCATGAGGAATAATCCCGATACTTTCTGACCCATTATGCCTCCATCTCATGAATGGAGATCACCCGTTCTCCTCCACTTCCCGGACGGGACCTTTATCGCAAACCTGGCACCTGCTCCCGGTGTCCCAGTTTCACGTATTTCAAGTCCGGTGATGGAAAGTATCTCTCTTGCTAAAAAGAGTCCGATACCCGTATGAGCTCCATATCCCCGCTGGAAGATACGGGTCTTTTCCTCTTCAGCTATCCCGACCCCGTCATCCTCACACAGAATCGTCATGTACCCACTCTCTTCCCGGGCAGAGAACCGAATCCGTGTTATCGTTCTTCCATGTCGGATGGCATTTTCAAGAAGCGTCGTAAATACCTTCCGGATGATAGGATCTGCATAGATGGTAAGATCAGACGGGACCAGATTTTCAATGATAACCTCACCAGGTGACAGTTCTGTTGTTGCAGATTCTATAACCTGAAATACCTGCTGCCACCCGGACCCGGCAATCCCGAAAGCCTCATATTCACGGGTAAATCCGATTGTCGCTTCAATTCGTTTTCCTATAGCAGAAGCACGATTCACAAAAGATATACACTCCTCGGTATCCTCACTCTCGAGTGCCAGGTCATGACAGAGCTGCATGGAGGTCAGTTGATTGAGGATATCATGCCTGGTAAGACCGCTCAAAAGACGAATCTTCTGATATGACTCCCTCAGCGCTTCATCTACCTGTTTCCGGTCAGTTATGTCAGATATAAATCCTTCAAGGAACAGAAGGACTCCATCCTCTGCATAAACCCCCCGTCCTCTCTCCCACACCCATCTGGTCTCCCCCGTCCGGGTAATGATTGGATATTCCCCTTCGAAATATTCACTATTCCGTAGCTTTTCTTGCCATATATCCCAGATATTTTCGCGATAATCAGGATGAATGATATCATTATAGGGGAGAGTTTTATTTCCGATAAAATCATCAGGGTCGTACCCGGTTAATTCCAGGCACCCATCGCTGATGAATATCATGGTCCAGTCGGTATCATTTGCACACCGGTACACAAACCCGGGGAGATTGCTGATGAGGGTTTCCATGACCCGTTTCTGTTCCTGTCCCTGCAGTAACGCCTTTGTAAGATCCTGCTTTGTCTTCCAGGTATCCAGGAGAAGGAATGAAAGAACTGCAATACCCACGACAATACCAAGAATAGTCGCCCAGAACTGGCGGACCACCTCTTCAACGGTCGGTTTTCCATAATCCTCATAGGGAGGTAACTGTAATGCCCTGAGAAGTTCATGGACTGACGAATGATCCTGGGGAATGGACCATCCTGCACCCCTGACCGCATGTGCAGCCGGATCATCCTCATCCATCATCAGAAGGGCAACAGACACATCCTTGCTGAGCGCCAGGTCAGTCCCTGTTACCGCAGCAAATGGCCATTCCGGATACATGCGGGTGGATATCCGGTACGGGTAAAAGGGAAAGGCCGAACTCTGATCATTGATAACCCGGATGCTGGTAAGATCAATTCGTCCCTCTTTTGCCATCCGCTCAAGCTGGGTACTCCGGGCAGTTCCTGCATCAGCATACCCTGAAAGAACCGCTAACACGGCTGCATCATGAGTGCCGGTAAAATTGAGTTCTGCAAAATCCCGTTCAGGATCGATACCCTCTTCTTTTAACTCCATGAAGGCAGCATGCCACCCGCCAAGTGAGGTCACGTCAACCGCTGCAAATCGTTTCCCTTTCAGATCCTGTATGGTCTGAATATCAGAACGGTCTGACCGGGTAAAGATCACCCCGCCAAAGACCGGAAGCGGGTCAGGATCACCGGGAACCTGCAGGGTTGCAATCCGCTGGGCAAGTCCATGGTACTCGAGAGCGGTATATACAGACGGATTTGCCAGAATAAATGACACGTTCCGGTTCTGAACTGCAGGCGCTATCTGCTGAAAATCAAGGGGAATGATGGTGAAATGAAATGGAGCGAGATGCTCCGTCAAATAATCGGCAGTCGGGTCCCATTCCATATGGGCTATCTCTTCACCCCGGTTTGCCAGGACTCCGATCCTGACATCATCAGAAACCGAAGAGAGAGATGGGGTGGAAGAATCAGGACCATTGCGGGGTTCTGAAACAGCCGGTTGGGTACTGATAACAGGTATAGCTATCAGCCCGGCAAGAATTATAAAAACCAGGAGAAGAACCGGACCTCCTGTAAAAATGAGCCTTCGTTTCCTGGTAATCACCACATCCTCACCCCTGCCCTCGATCTGCCAGCTCATATCTGAAAAATATTATTTTCAGATTACATCGATTTTCTTTTCTGACATGATAAAACCGGATCCCTATCTGCTCTCCGGAGATGGATACTATATCAGATACCCAGACCTGCCTTCATCTCCCTTCTTTCACCACCCATTTACCAGCAGGAACACGGATTTCAAACCGTGCTCCAGACCCACAGGTACCGGTCTCCTGAATGGTCATCTTATTAATTGCCAGTATCTCACGGATCAGAAATAACCCAAGGCCGGTATGCTTCCCGTACCCCTGCCGGAAGATCTTCTCCTTCTCATCATCAGGAATACCTGACCCGTCATCCTCATAGACAAAGACACAGTCTCCATCATCAGTCTGGTAGAAAAAACCAATCCTGGTGACATTCTCCCCATGCCGGATTGAATTCTCAATCAGGGTGAAGATGACCTTTTCAAGAATCGGATCTGCATACAGATACAGCCCCTTCAGATCTACCTGGCAGGTTATGGGACTGATAGAAAAACCTTCCAGAACATGAGTGATCATCCGTTCTGCATACTGCCAGAAGAGTGATTTATTCCTGATATCGTCAACCAGTTTCGTAAATCCAATCTGACTCTGAATTGTCCGGGAACATGAGAGACACTTCGCTATATACTGACTGATATCCGGATCCAGGTCATAGTCCTGCATCAGCTCAAGATATCCAAGAAGGGCAGTTACCTGGTTTAAGATATCATGGCGGGTAATCGAAGAGAGGATCGTAAGTTTCCGGTTTGCCTGCAACAGAGCATCCTTGTCCTCTTTCCGGTCGGTGATATCACGAATTGAAATCAGGTCGGCATCCTGCCCGTTCCACTGGATAAGGTGCCCGGCTGCTTCCACGGTCTTCATCTTCCCTGACTGGGTGATGAGATCATATTCATCGACAACAGGCATTCCAGTCGTTTGGATCTCTACCAGGTCAGCCATAGCCTTCTCACACGATTCAGGGAGGAGGAAGGAACAGATGTTGAGCGGTGATGGTTGTTCTTCAGGAGGGATCTCCATAAAGGAAAAGGCTGCAGGATTACCGTACTGCAGTGATCCGTCAAATCCGATGATGATGACCGGGTCATGGATATTTTCAATGATAATCCGCCGCTGCTCTTCACTCTTTCTGATCTCCTTCATATTCTGGGAGGTAACATCATACTGAGCCCTGAGTTCCTCTTCTGTTGCAGATATCTCTTCGTATGCTGCACTCAGCTCTTCATTACTTCGGAGCAGTGCTTCATCGGAACGTTTTCTCTGGATAATGTTCCAGACCCCGTTCATGAGAAGGGTCAGCTGACGGATGTCCTCATCCCCGTACTCTCCCATTTTATTGGCAACACCGACCAGCATCACGATCCGGTTCATCTCAAAGATAGGGACACCAAGATGGCGATAGAGGCCCACATGACCGGGTGGAAGCCCTCCTTTCAGTGGATCAGGTGCAGTATAATCATTGGTAATTACCGGTTTTCGCTGCCTGACCGGCTCCCCCCAGAGTCCGGTTTCTGCAAGCGGGTATAGGATTTTCCGGTCCCTGATCTGACACTCCTCCATTGCCACATTGGACCAGGCATGCATATTCAGGACGGTTTCATCATCGCTTAAAAATGCAACATATCCGATTTTACTGAGTGTCAGACGGACAGCCTCTTCGAGAGCGTAATTTGTGATATCACTCATGGAATTATCTGTCATCTGCGTAAGGTTCAGGAGGGCTTCAAGCCGTGATTCATCAAGACGAAGCTTTTCTTCTACCTGCTTGAGATTGCTAATGTCAGCATGGGTTCCGACCATCCGGACCGGAGATCCGTCCTCACTCCATTCGATAACTCTGCCCCGTGCCTGTATCCATTTCCATCCCCCCTGTTTTGTCCGCATCCGAAACTCGATGGTATATCCTTCCTCCTTACTGGAGATGTGTTCCTGGATTCTGTTTTTTATATTATCGATGTCGTCAGGATGGAGGAGCAACTCCCAGGTTTTATAGGTGGACGGATACTCTCCCGGTTCATATCCCAGCATGGTAAACCAGTGCGGACTGAAAAAAGCGTCCCCGGTTTTAATATTCCAGTCCCATATTCCTTCGTTTGACGCATCAAGAGTAATCCGGTACCGTGACTCGGTATCCTCCAGCAACTCACGGGCCTCTTTCAATGGAGTGATATCCCGAAGTGACTCAATCGCCCCGATGATATTCCCATTCATGTCATAGAGGGGGCAGGCAGTAATCCAGAAGAAGAGTTCTTTTCCGTCATGGACCCAGGGCCGGGTGATTTCAGCGGTCAGGTTTCGTTCATGCCGGCTCAGGGACGGATACTTTTCCTGCATCTCCGGGTTATTATCAAGGACGAAATCAATCAGCATTGGCCGGTTTTTCTGATAGAAGGGTATTGCATATGCATAATCACCCTTCCCGATAATTTCAGAGGCAGGGATACCGGAAAGCTGCTCCATGGCACGGTTCCAGGCGATGACAACATGACTGGTATCGATTGCAAAGGTGGCATCAGGCAGAAAATTGATTATTTCAGATTCCCGCTGCTGAAGATCGAGAACCTGCTTTTCAGCCCGCCGGTGGGATACCGCATGACGAACCTTATTGGCAAGTTCTGCAAACTGTGCCTTTGGATCGCCTCCTTTTTGCAGGTAGAAGTCAGCTCCGTTATTGAGTGCTTCGATTGCGACCTCTTCCCTGCCCCGTCCGGTGAACAGAATAAACGGTGTCTTATCACCATGAGTTCGCAACTGTTTTAAAAACCCGATTCCATCCATTCCCGGCATCTGGTAATCGGAGATGATGGTCTCAAACTCCCTGCCCTCCATGGCTGAAAGGGCCTCGTCAACGCCGGTTGCGATAGTAACAAGAAAATCACCGGTCCGTTCCAGGAAAATCTTTCCCAGATCCAGGAGATCCGGTTCGTCGTCAACGTACAAAACGGAGATGGAATCGGTCATTTTTCTTCTCCATAACGCCATTTCCCGGTAGGAACGATAATCTCAAACCTGACACCATGCATGTATGTTCCACACTCACGAATGGAAAGACCGGTAATGGAAAGGATTTCACGAGCCAGAAAGAGACCTATTCCAGTATGCTTCCCATATCCGTGCTCAAAAACCATCTCCTTCTCTTCCTTCACAATGCCAATCCCGTCATCTTCATAGATAATGGTGCAATCTCCATCGCTTCGGTCTGCCCTGACATGAATCTGTGTTACCCGCTCACCATGACGAATTGAATTTTCAAGCAGCGTGGTAAAGACCTTCCGAATGATTGGATCTGTATATATCTCAAGGTTTTGTGGTACATCATTATAAAATTGAATGCCAGGAAAATCTGTCTCTTCACTTGCCGAATCAACAATCGGTTTTATTGCCAGCCATCCTGTCCCATATATTCCGAAGTTTTCATATTCACGGGTAAAGCTGATTATCTTTTCTATCTGCTCACCAGCCGACCGGGCAGACTGAAGATACTCATGGATT
>CAYWHV010000140.1:5502-6623 GCA_964458045.1 uncultured Methanospirillum sp. | reverse complement strand
TTGCTATCCATTTTATCCTGCTCTTTACCAGTCATCCATTGAGCAAAAAATCACATCTTCCTATCATTCTGTTATTATTTTATGCCCCTGCCCTCGTGTTTCTCATCTATGATGCGGCCCATGCATGGACATATCACTTTACCTTCATTGAAGGATATGGCTTTGATTCAGCTCCTGGCCCAGAACACCTTCTGTATATTCCCGCGATTATCTTCGCGTTTATTGTTGCCTTTTTTGCAATAATCACCTGTATCAGATCATATCTGAAAACGCCCCGGGAGGACAAAAAATTAAGAAGACAAATCCTTCTGGTTCTGATGGGTATCAGTTTCCCATCCGGCGCAGGGCTTATCGGCATAGTGTTCTTCTCAAATATCTCCAACGGACTCTCCGTAGCCGTCGCAATAAGTTATCTTGGATTTGTCATCTGTATCAGTATCGCAATATTACGATACGGCCTGTTCATTGTCTCTGCAACAACAGCAGCGGAGACGATCATCACAACGATCCCAGATGCCCTCATCCTGACCACTCATGATGGAGAGATCATCACCACAAACCCTGCCGGTCTGCATCTGACAGGCCTTGGGAAGGGCAATAACCAGGAGAGGCAAATCAGGAATTTTATTCCGGAAACTGATTTTCTTCAGATATTACAAAAGATTGAACTGAACGGATCTGTATCAGACGAGGAGATGTTGTTCAGGGGAGGGTTTGGGCCGGTGCCGGTCAGTATTGCTGCATCAGAGGTAAAGGACCCGGATGGAAAACCCGCCGGTCTTGTATTTATTATCAGGGATATAACCGACCGGAAAGCATCAGAAAGGGCCCTTGTTCAGGCACGAGAGAAACTGGCCCTGATGTTTAAGATCACCAGGCATGACATCTTAAACCTCCTGACCGCGATGACAGGATATTTGTGTATTGCTGAGGACAAGGCTGAATCCCTTGATGCATCGCTTACCAGCGATATTCGGACCTGCCAGGAACTTGCTGAGAGGATTGCAGACCATATCCGGATTACCGGAACATATCATGAACACGAGTCAGGAGAACCGATATGGCAATCTCTGGATTCCCTTATCAGACGACTGATACAGGAGATGAGCAATACGGTTCAG
>CAYWHV010000140.1:2853-5402 GCA_964458045.1 uncultured Methanospirillum sp. | reverse complement strand
AGAAACTGGAAAAGCAGGATATGGAGCACGGTTTGAGATCCTGTTTCCCCCCGGAACCTGGAGAAAGAAAAAGACCTGACCGATTAAAATATAGTATTATCTTCAATAAACCGCTCAATTACCTCTATTTCCCGTTCCAGACTGTCACTTAATTCAAGCGCTTTTGCCCGGCTGAGATACTTTCTGGCTTCAAAGAAATCTCCATCCTGTTTGCATTCATCTGCATAGGTTACCATCAGTTCAATGATCTTCGGGTTCGGACCAAATGGGATATGCCGTTCATCCAGGATCTCCCGGCCATGGGAAAGAATGGACGACACATCCGGCTCTGTGCCAGCCATTTCTTTGATGTATGCCAGTTCACGGGCAGTCTCTGGCGAATCATCCCACGTAGTGCCCATCAGGTAACAGGTGACTGCACCGGTATAATCACCGGTTTCTGTCAGGTAATATCCCATATTCCGGTAGGCACGGGCAAGGTCATCAGGTTTCCATGCATACTCAAAACATTGGATCGTGAGATTGCGAAATTCATCCAGATTTCCCTCTTCCCGGCAGATATCAGCATGTGCAAACAATATGGAATCATTGACCGGACTCAATGCTAAAAGTGAGGTATATATGGCACGGGCTTTATCCTTCTCTCCCTTCAAAGCAGCGAGCCGTCCGGATTGGAACAGAATATCACAGTTCAGATAGGGATGAACCGTGATATCCTGTTCTGGCGTGACATAGGTGATGTAATATGCATATTCGATAAAATCCCGAAATGAACGATATTTTCCCTCTTCCTCAT
Source organism: uncultured Methanospirillum sp. (assembly GCA_964458045.1). Taxonomy (GTDB): domain Archaea; phylum Halobacteriota; class Methanomicrobia; order Methanomicrobiales; family Methanospirillaceae; genus Methanospirillum. Next base: position 4,606 of record CAYWHV010000140.1, on the reverse strand, counting down.
CCGGATGTTCAGCATAGGGAAGTATATATGACAACGCTGGCTCTGCAGCCAGTCCATTTCGTTCGTCCAGGAGTGAACGGACAGATGCAAGGACTGCCTCTACAATCAGATCAGGGTTTTGAACACGGGATATGAAGGTCTGAAATTCAGTATGAGAGAAAGATTTGATAGCCAGAGATGCAATAACGTCAGATATCTCCTTCTGACATGGATGGGCTGCATAATGATGTTCCATATCGATGAGGTATTCCATTACCTGACTTTTTTCACCGGGAACATGCTCCCTGATGTGCGTAACAATTCCGGCACAACTCTCTGGTGATGTCATTCTCTTAAATCTCCCGAATCTGGTATCTCTCATAGGATTGAACTTCAGTCATGATGATAAATACCTTCAGGCTCACAAGAATTTTTGTTCCTGAACAGACGATCTATTGGTATGCAGCTCCAAAAGCAGGGCATCCGGGTTCTCGGGATCTCCGAATCCTTTGCACACCGGGACTGGTCGGTTCTCTGCGGTGTTGTCATGAGGCGGGACCTGCATATTGACGGCTTCTGCTTTGGAAAAGTCCGGGTAGGGGGGATGGATGCAACGGCAGAGATAATCCGGATGACCGCATCCCTTGACCGGCAGGACGTCAATGCAATCCTTCTGAACGGGTGTGTCATCGCCAGGTATAATGTGATTAACCCGGTTGAAATTATGGAGAAAACCGGACTGCCCGTGGTGTGTGTCTCATATAAGGATTCAGAGGGCCTGTCAGATCACATCAGGCATCATTTTCCGGGAGATGAAGAACGGGTCAGGCAGTATGAAAACCTTGGAGAGCGGATTTCCATCCATGTAAAAACCGGTCTTTCTCTCTTTGCCCGGGGGTATGGATGCACCGAGCAGGAGGTCAGGCAACTGTGCAGGATCTTTACTCTGCACGGGAAGATACCTGAACCGCTCCGGGTTGCCCGCCTGTGTGCCCGGACCGTCATGCAACAAACCGGCTCAGATGCTCCTCCCCCCTCTTCACACTAGAACATCCCGGCACCAGATATCTGTTCAGGCATTACCCAGGGATCCACAGAGGACCTATATGCGCAATCAGGACTCTCATCAGAAGAAACAGAGAGTAGAATCCCAATGATTGAAAACATGGGAGAGAAGAGAGCAGAGTTACTTAAAGTTATACCGGTAATGGATCAGCTAGAATGCAGATCTCTGTTCCCTGCTTTCCCGGTCTGGGTAAAGAAATACACATGGAATGGAGACTGGCGGTAAGAATATGAATCCAAGACGATTGTTTGTTGGAAACCTGACATATACCGTTGATGAAAAACAGCTGTGGGGACTTTTCTCACGGTACGGTGAGGTTGTCGGTGTCCGTGTCATCGAAGGGAAGGGATACGGATTTGTAGAGATGGAAAGTTTTGAGGATGCACGGGCTGCACGAAATGCCCTGAATGAGACTGAGTTCCAGGGAAGGAACCTCCTCATTGATGATGTCCGACCGCCGAAGCCGAAGCAGGGATTCCAGCAGAGACCAGGTGCAAATTATCAGGGGAAAAGACCTGTATCATCCGGCCCATCCGGGAGATCGGGAAAGAGAGGACCTGGAGATCAGAGAGGAAGACCTCCAACCGGCAGAGCGGGTGCAGGGAGCGGACGCCCACGGCAGAGAGAACCCGACCAACCTGAACGGGTATTAACCAGTGCCACACGGCCACCCCGTGATGATAAGAAACCTGTCGTCAAGAAAAAACC
>CAYWHV010000140.1:272-2753 GCA_964458045.1 uncultured Methanospirillum sp. | reverse complement strand
TCATAATGGGGAATCACCCCGTCTCCAAGCCAGGTGGTCCGCCAGGTTTCATCATGTCCGAGCACCCAGGTCCTCCCTTCAAAACTTGGGAAGAATGCCGGATCTCCTGACCGGTTGGCGGAGAGAATATTCCGGTACCTGATATCAGGTCTGATTCCTGCATTGCATAATTCTTCTGTCTCCCGGCTCCTGATTCGAAGCCCCTGGACATTCACATCCTGTCCGGGTTCATACCGCTCTGGAACAAATTCACCGGAGAGGACATCAATAACCTTCGGTCCATGAATTGGATCATTGAATATCTCCGCCATTGAAGAGCCCTGATTTGGAACACCTATCTCAATCAGCTGGCGAACCTTCTCCTCCCTTTTTTTTCCGTCAAACACTTCCACATAATACCGTGTGACATACCCACCCATCGAGTGACAGACAATATCAACCGGACCAGAATATCCGGTAACTCGCCTCTTCTCATGAAGGAAGGATTTGAGCTGGTGGGCGATATGGGAGATCGTTGATTCGTAAAGGCCGGAGTAATCAAAGAGCCAGATCTTTTCAGGTGGGATCTTTACCTGCTCAATAAGCCTTCGCCAGATACCCGGATGACTCTTCCACCCATGAACCAGAACTAACGGAACAGACTCCATGGTCAATCAGTCTGCCTGGCAGGACAGAAGTTACAGATGGAGAAGAATACATCCTTTTCCTTGTCACGAATCGGACAAAAGTACTCTTCACCCCGTTTTTCAACAACCAGGCCGCCAGGAAACGGCATCCCAACCGGGTGACCTGGCAGGTCTTCGACGAACATGGTATAGGCTGCAATCAGATAGTAAAAAAGCCGATGCTTCGGGCTCCATATCTCCGGGTTTTTCCACATGCCCTCATCCCATGCCATGCATCCGTCAGGTATCATCTGGCAGTAGGAAAGGAATAATTCAGGATCACGGAATGGATCAGAACACTTCCGAAAGAGCCCGCTTCTGTACCTGGAGAGGAGCATATGGTGAGCCCCGAATATCTGGTCCCTGAAATATGATCTGATTTTATTCCGGTAATGTGCTGGAAGTCGCTCAATCTCAAGATTTAGTCTCCCGCCGATAACCTGCAGTTCAAATACTGAGTATTTCAGAATTTCATCAGCAACAATGGTGCCAAGATCACCTTTGTGAGCCGCACCAGCCAATCGTCCCACAATAGCTTCTATTTTTGATCGCTCTGGATCTGTCATCCCACAGCAGACCCGTTCAGTTATCACTGGTTATACATGAAACCGGAGATACAATATAGCTTCATACAACGTGCCCCATAGGAAGCAGCGACGAAAGGTCAAGGTGTCCACTACTATTACCTTTCCAAGACGACATATAGGAGATGGTACCTTCGAATATCTCCGCTCTCATCATCCTCATCAGTGGCATTATCGGCATTGTCATTATAAAGACTGTCGGAAATCTGCTTAGATCACGGGCAAAACGGACCGAAAGTGTCATAGATGATATCATCCTTTCATCAATCGGAAAACCCCTGATCCTCTTCCTCGTCATCATAACCATCTATTCCTCTCTGGCTACAAGCACCCTCATTCCCGCTGAATACACCTGGATCCTGGACAACAGGTACCTGATGGTCTGCATTACCATCCTTGCGACCTGGATCTTCTGGTCATTTGTGAAAAATGTAGCAAACCAGTATGAAGAACATATACTCCAGTCTGCATCAAATGAAGCAGGGATCAGGTTCTATCACTTCTTCAGATCAACATTCAGTTATATAGTCTGGATTATTGCAGGACTCATTATTCTTAAAATACTCAATGTTGACATTACCCCTCTTCTTGCTGCCGGAGGTATTGTCGGAATTGCAGCTGGGTTTGCAGGAAAGGATATCCTGGGCAACTTCTTTTCAGGGGCACTGCTTGCAGCGGATCAGCCCTTCCATATCGGTGATCGGATACAAGTGCAGGAGTTCATCGGTGATGTGATCACGATCGGGCCCAGAAGTACGAGAATAAAAACCCTTGACAGTCAACTCGTCACTATTCCGAATTCAATCCTCACCAATGATGTGGTGATCAATTACGCAGAACCGAACCAGGAGATCAAAGTCCGGATTAATCTTGGGGTAGCTTACGGCAGTGATATTGAAAAAGTCAAGGCACTCCTTTTAAAGATTGCAGATGAGATCATTGATATAGGCCTCTGCCTTCGTGATCCGAAACCCTCGGTTTTTTTCCTTGATTTCGCAGAATCCAGTCTGAACCTGCAGATGATAATCTGGACCGACAAGTATACCCAGACATTCGAGATTCGTGACTTTATAAACTGCCGTATTCAGAAGGAATTCGAGGAGCAGGGCATTGAGATACCGTTCCCCCAGATGGATGTTCATCTGAAAAAGGAAGGATAAATTCCAATATACTGATATATCATTCATATGCTTCGGAGATGAATACTGTTTATGGAACTCACCCCCATGGAA
>CAYWHV010000140.1:0-262 GCA_964458045.1 uncultured Methanospirillum sp. | reverse complement strand
CTTATTGCATCAAAGGGATTAGACCAGAAGACAAAGCAATTAATCTACATCGCCATGAAAACAGCAATGGGTGATGACCGGGCCGTCAGGGCTCACCTTCCAATGGCAAAAGCAGTGGGGGCTACCAGGGAGGAGATGGTTGATGCAGTACTCCTGACCCTCACCGTCAGCGGCATATCAGGTGTATTAAAAGTTCTCCCCTTGATAGTTGAGATGTATGATAAAAAATGAGCATCGGTAAGGCTGAATATCTCCGGACCCT
>CAYWHV010000139.1:0-6689 GCA_964458045.1 uncultured Methanospirillum sp. | reverse complement strand
AATATTTATTGACTTAAATTAAATATATTTACCTGAACTCTCCTGTACACCAATTGTATTATCAGAGAAAATGTCGATGTATAGTCTCCTTTACTTAAAAGAACCCTATAAACAAATATTTATTATAATAAGACGAGCTGGTATTGCATGATCGGTAAATTTTCTATTGGGATCATTGCTCTTGTGCTGGGAGCAATGCTTCTCTGTGGGGCAGTATCAGCAGAGAAAGTCGAAACGCTCGGAGAACATGGCGCTGACCGTCTTCTCATCGCTACTACTACCAGTCTTGATGCAACAAAACTTCTTGATCTTCTCGAAGAGAAATTCAAGGAAGATACTGGTGTAACCGCAGAACATGTCGCTGTCGGAACCGGAATGGCTCTTGAAATTGCACGGAACTGCGATGCAGATATTGTCATGGTTCACGACCGTGTCGCAGAAGACAAGTTCATCGATGAAGGATTTGGCGTTGACCGTCGTGTTATCGGGTACAACTATTTCCTCCTTGTCGGACCGGAAAATGACCCGGCAAAGGTTTCAGGTCTGAACGGAACAGCAGCCTTTGTGGCAATTGAACAGGCATCTGCAGAGGATCCAAGCGTTGTTTTCGTATCCCGTGGAGACAACTCCGGAACCCATTCACGTGAGAAACTTCTCTGGAAATGGGGCGGATACGACTATGCAGATGTTAATGTCTCCCCCTGGTACCGTGAAGCCGGAGCAGGAATGGGACAGACTCTTACCATGACTGACGAACTTCAGGGATACACCTTAAGTGACTCAGCATCCTGGGGAACCTACGAGAGTAACCTCTCACTTGTCCCACTCGTTGAGAACGATGAGAAATTCCTGAATGTCTATGCAGTTATGCGTGTATCTGACGAAAAATGTCCGGATGTCAACACTGAGATGGCAAAGAAGTGGATCAACTTCATGATCAGTGATGAAGTCCAGGATATTCTCTCTACCTATGGTGTCGAAAAGAACGGCGTTCCATACTTCAGCCCAGGTAGAGGTAGTGCAGATGTCATGGGCGTGACTGACGAAGAGACAAAGGATCCTGTGGTATAACCCACAACTTCTTTTCTTTTCTCAATAAACGTCTATTATGAATGATCTGCTTACCGGATTCCAGACGGCATTAAACCTGATTCTTGCAGCAGATCCTGAGGTCCTCACGATAACGCTCACAACACTGAGGATTACGTTTACATCAGTCCTCATCGGCACGCTCATTTCTATTCCGCTGGGAGCGGCTATTACCTTCAGGGAATTCCGGGGTAAAAAAACTCTTATTAGTATTATTCAAACCCTGTATGCATTACCTACCGTTATCGTAGGTCTGCTCTGTTACATGGTTCTTTCTCGTTCGGGCCCTCTTGGAGATTTAAAATGGCTTTTTACCCCGAACGGAATGATCTTCGGCCAGACAATTCTTATCATACCAATAATGGCAGGTCTTACCATTGCAGCCCTTCAGGCGATTGATCCGATTATTACTGACACCATCAGATCTCTTGGGGCCACACGACTTCAGTTTTTAAAAAGTCATCTTCGTGAGGCACGTTTTGCCATAATGGCAGCAATCATCGTCGGGTTTTCACGGGCTATCTCGGAGGTTGGAACTGCCATTATGATTGGTGGTAACATTAAGGGACATACCCGGGTGCTGACAACCGCAATTTCACTGCAGACCTCAATGGGAAATTTCAATCTTTCCCTGGCCCTTGGTATCATTCTTCTTGCCATTGCTCTCATTATCAATCTTATAATGGGATTTGTTCAGAACAGGTAGAATATGATTGAAATTCAGGACATTGTAAAAGAATTTGATGGCAATACTGTGCTGACCGGCGTTACCGAGACCATTCAAAAGGGGGAAATATTTGCCATTATTGGTCCTTCCGGACAGGGTAAGACGACTCTGCTTCGTATCCTGGGACTTCTTCTGAAACAGACATCAGGCCGGATTCTCTTTGAGGGTAAACCCATTTCACAGATTTCTGATTCAGACCCTGTCAGAAGAAGGTTCGGAATGGTCTTTCAAAGTCCGGTTGCATTTAAGGACTCGGTTTATCATAATATTGCACTTGGCCTTCGATACCGGGGGTTTTCAAAAGAAGTGATTCGGGAAAAAGTCCTGCAGAAACTTGAAGAGATAGGACTTACCGGATATGAAAACCGGAAAGCCACCACGCTGTCCGGCGGGGAAAAGCAACGGGTATCTCTGGCACGGGTGATGGTTACCGGACCTGATGTCCTCATCCTTGATGAGCCAACTGCAAACCTGGACCCGGTCTCGACAGAGGTCATCGAAGACCTCATACGACATTATAATAAAAAACTTGGAACTACGGTTATTTTATCAACCCATGATCTGATGCAGGGGCAGAGGCTGGCTGACCGAGTTGCGGTTATGATGAACGGGCGGTTTATTCAGTCCGGACCAATTTTTGATGTCTTCACGAGACCCTGCTCGGAGGATGTTGCAAAATTCATCGGGATCAGTAATGTTCTTTCTGGAAAAATTATCCGGAAAGAAGAGGGCATGTCGGTAATTCTGGTTGATGGCAAAGAGATTCATGCTATTGCAGAAGAACCTGTCGGGACACAAGTAAAGATTGCAATAAGACCGGAGGAGATTACCCTGCATACCGGCCCTGACCAGTGGAGTAGTGCCAGAAATATCCTCTTCGGGGTAGTTGAAGCGGTCAGACCCTTTGGTATAATAAGTCTTATCAGTGTAAAATCCGGGGATCTTATCCTTTCTGTCCAGGTGACCTGGCAGTCAATAAAAGAACTTGACCTTAAATCCGGAGTCCAGGTATCACTATCATTTAAAGCCCCTTCAGTTCATATCATGCCTGACGAGAATTCCTATGAATGTTAGTGATGTACCTTTCCGTACACATATCCTCTCTGAACTTGCAGGATGTGCAGGAAATTTTGGAACCGTCCTTCCCCTTCTTTTTGCCGTATCTGTGGCAAGCGGAATGCATCTCTCACTGATGCTTCTCTCTGCCGGGATCTGGTACATCATCAGTGGATTATATTACCGGATTCCGGTGCCAATTGAACCACTAAAGGCGGTTGGTGCAATTGCCATTGCTGAACACATCACTCCCCAGATGATTGCAGCATCAGGAATTCTTACCGGAGCGATCTGTCTGGTTATTGGTATGTGCGGATTTATGAACCGGATTCAGAAAATTATCCCTGAACCAGTTATCCGGGGTGTACAGCTCGGACTTGCCCTTATCCTGGTAAAAAGTGCAATCCCCGGATTTATTATACCGGACATGCCATTTGCTCTCATATCAGGACTAATCGTGGTTCTTTTCTTTTTGGCAGCCAGGCATTACAAAACGACAGATTTTTCAGCACTGGTCATAATTACAGCCGGGTTTGTTCTGGCTGTGGTCACCACCGGTTTTCATGGAACTGCGTCATTTCCGATGCCGGAACTTGTAATCCCGGACATTCAGGATTTTTATACTGCACTTATCGTGCTCGTACCTCCCCAGATACCACTTACCCTTACCAATGCAATTCTTGCAACTTCACTTCTTATTACAGACCTTTTTAAAAGGGATGTCAATCCTGACAGGCTCTGTAAAACTGTCGGGATAATGAGTGTGAGTTCTTCGCTATTTGGTGGATTTCCCATGTGTCATGGGGCAGGGGGACTTGCAGCACATTATCGGTTTGGAGCCAGGACCGGACTGTCACTGGTATTTGGCGGGTTATTGCTCATCATCATAGCCGGTATCTGTACCTTTCCGGAAATTGTATCTGCACTCCCGAAAGGAATGTTTGGCATCCTGCTTATCGTGGTTGCGATAGAACTGGCACGTCATGGATTGAAAACAACCGACCGGATTGTATCCGGAATAATCGCCGTGCTTTCGATTCCCTTTGGTCTTGCCATTGCCTTTGTTGCCGGATTTGTATTAGCCTGGGGACTACAGTATCGCAGAAAAGTATTGAAAAACTGACGACATTCTATATTCGGCATTTATGGTCAAACCACCATTTCATCCCGACAATTGAGACAATAAATAATCCGGTAATACCATTCGCACAGGTTACCGGAATGTCATGGTTGATAAGTCCATAGATCATCCAGAGAAATACTCCGACGAGAAGTAAAAATAACAGTCCCCATGAGAGGTCATGAGCAGACCGGCATTTCCATGTCTTTATAACCTGTGGAAGGAATGCCAGGGTGGTACAAACCCCGGCAATATATCCAGTAAAAGGGAGCATATCCATATCATTAATCGCACCCATCTACAAAAAAGGATGGCGGGTGAATTCAGTATCTATCAGAAAATACTTTTATTATTCTGCCCGGATAATCGTTCCAATCTTTTCTCCGTTGATTGCACGTGTTATCATACCAGGCTTATGACCGTTCACAATCTGAATCTGTTTTATATTCCGGCATTCAAGCATCAGCTCGATGAGTTTTCGTTCAATTACCAGATCCTCCATGTTCATTGCAATAAGTTCACTTGCGGTGATTTCAGGAATCAGTTTTGCATCAGGATATTTGAATGGGTGCTTGTCATAAAGTCCATCTACATTTTTCGCAAGAATGCAGCTTCGTGCACCGAGCACCTCAGCAGCTAAAAATGCTCCGGTATCAGTCCGATGTGGCGGGATACCTCCATTGGTCCGCTCTGAAGGATGCTCATACAGACTATACGGAGGAGTCCCATGGGTAACCGGGAGAGCGCCCATTCCAAGGAGGGTCGGAATTTCAAGGAGATCGCTGGTATGAATCCTTTTAGCCTTAAAGGGAGCAAGCAGGGTTGCCATCATGATAGCATTTTGTTCAGATATTTTGCTGGTCAACTCTGCAAGTACACCGGTTGGCATTCCAAGGTCAAGCCCGATATCCATGATATGCCTGACCCTGACCCCACCCCCGGTGACAAGTAATAACTTATGATTTTTTGACAGCGCTCCAAGTTCCTCCACCAGAGGAATGACTACATCACGACCATAATCTATGATCCCATGCCCGCCAATTTTAATAACATTCAGTTCAGGAACAATGCGCATCAGGGGGCGGCCAGTATATCGGTCAAATAATCCCTTTCTTACCAGAGTTTCCCCCTGGAGTTTATTAGCTATTTCAAGTCTTTCGTGCATGGATCACCACAACAATATATAAATACGTGAAGATCATATAGATAGATTGTTGATAACCAACTGATATATCACTTGAACGTATACCAATTGGTTCCAAGAGGTGACCAGAAATGAAAATTTTCGTACGTGAAAGACAAAAGGTCGGGGCAGGAGTTAAAAGCCCGAAGTATCGGATTGTGGCAGTTACCGGTGGACAGATCCAGGTTGTTGCAACCCATTTCAGAAAGATAGAACTTGAAATGATTGCAAAAGAAGTCGGCGCTGAAATTGTCTGGCTTGAACCTGTCCCTGATGACCAGAAGAAAAAACACTAATTTCTTTCCTCTACTCTTTATAGCTCCAACCCTAAAACTTATTATATGCCATCGCTCTCAATCGAAGGCCTCTTTGAATCTGCAGTAAAAATTTTCCTTTTCGAAGATAACGCGATTTCAATCACTTTCTCCAAAGAAGGGATTCATATCAGGTTTCCAACTACCCGGCGCCTTGCCGAGTACCTCGAGGTACCGCACTACTATATACTTCCGTACTTTGCCATGATGGAAGAACAGGAACTGGTAACACGAGCAGAGCGGGTTGGAATACTGACAACCAGCAAGGGGACCAGAAAAATCGTTTCAGTCATGTCCGATCTTCATCCGGAAGAGAGTGCATCCCTGATTGGATCAGCCATGTTTGATGAAATCAAAAAGATCACAAAAATGAGGAGTGAGAAGAAACCCTAAATACCGGAAAGTGGATCGGATTGTAATGTTCCAGTTCCCGATGGATTTCAAAAGTCATTTTCTGACTTCTCATCCTCATACATATTGCGTCAGGCAACATGAAAATCATTTACATTTACTAACAGAGTTAATAAGAATATATCAATTGATATCCAATTGATATAGCAGAACCCACATCAATGGTCCTTTCTTGTCTAAACTATTTTTTAGTGATTCATATCAGAAGAATGATACCCTTCTCAGTATACCTGTAAGAAGAATTATCGCCCACGCATCCGGGTGACAGGATCTATAATATGACTGTATATATTGCACTGGATGATACCGATATGCCTGACAGCCCGGGAACCGGCAGACTTGCCAGAGAATTGTTCAGTCTGCTCGAACACCGATACCAGCTTCTTGCTATTACCCGGCACCAGCTCTATGTTCACCCGGACATTCCATACACCTCACATAATAGTGCCGCAGTCATTCATGTTCATACAATTCCTCATGAAGAACGAGACGCGCTTTTTGATGAGATAGCACTATTTGTTCAATCCCGGGCAGCAAAGGGGAGTGATCCGGGAGTCTGCATGGCTGACCATGAGTCTGTTACTCCGGCTCTCATTCTCTTTGGAAAAGAGGCAAAATCAACTGTCCTCACCCAGGACCAGACGATGACAATGGCATCAAACACAGGAGTCCGACTTATCGGGCTTGATGGCACCAAAGGGGGCATTATCGGATCTCTCGCAGCCGTGGGCCTCGCAGCAGGTGGATCAGATGGGAGATATATACAGGTCGGGAAGATCAGAACCCTGC
>CAYWHV010000138.1:0-6690 GCA_964458045.1 uncultured Methanospirillum sp. | reverse complement strand
TTGCCGGCTCTGACCCTTCAGGTGGTGCAGGCATCCAGATCGATCTGAAAACTTTTGCAAAGACGGGAGTATGGGGAATGGCAGTCATCACCGCACTTACCGCCCAGAATGCAGCACGGGTGACCGGCTCATGGCCGATGGATCCGGAAACGGTCAGAGAACAGATAATGACCGTTCTTGAAGATATAACACCGGGGGCGATAAAAACCGGGATGCTTGCAAATACAGGAATTATTGAGGCGGTTGCAGACACGGTTCCCGGAAATATTCCCCTGATCATCGATCCGGTAATGATTTCCACGTCAGGATACCGCCTCATTGATGAGAATGCAACCAGGTCACTTGTTCAGCAGCTCATCCCCAAAGCATATCTAATAACACCGAATATTCCTGAAGCCGAAATTCTTTCAGGAATGAATACCATTTCATCAGATGAGGATATGATACAGGCAGGCGAACGAATCCTTGATCTTGGTGCAGAATATGTGATGGTGAAGGGAGGACACAGGCACGGGGAAGATGCAAAAGATATTCTGATTTCAGATAAGGAACCAATTTACTATTCTTCACCACGACTGCCCTATTCAGTACATGGTTCAGGATGTGCATTTTCTGCGGCAATTACCGGGTATCTGGCATGTCGGAATGATATCGAATCGTCCTGCAAAAAAGCGAAAAACCTTATAAGCCAGGGAATAGAAAATGCGTTCTCCGGGAAGGCGAATGTAAAAATGATCAATCCATAACTAATCATAGATATTACGCAGTTTTTTCCGCAATTTCCCGATCTCACACTAGATCTTCATCTCAATCTATTTACCGTAACATTCATAATGATCAGGTATGGACCTGGCGTTCTTCACGGCTTTTATCATGCTTTTTGAGATGGTATGTGTCATCATGGTAATTGCCTATCTCTTCAGCAGAAGCCCTTTTTTTCAGGAAATACTTGATCATAAACCTTCTCTGAAGACATATATAATTTTAATAATCCTCTTTGGAGCCGTATCGATTTATGGGATGACGAGCGGGGTTAATTACTTTGGGGCTGTGGTAAATATCCGGGATTTGGGACCGATCATTGGGGGATTGTCCTGTGGTCCGGTGGTAGGAATTGGTGCAGGGATTATCGGAGCACTGTACAGACTCTCTGTCGGTGGAGCCAATGTGTATGCTGCTGCCTTAGGCCCACTCATCGCCGGAATCTGCAGCGGTGCGATATATTATTTCAATAAAAAAACCCTTGTTTCGACAAAAAGCGCCATTATTGTAACAATCCTCATCGAATCCGGAATATCTGCATTCGCGATTGCAGTGCGGATGTTTGAAGGACAGACGACCCAGGTCGTCACCATCCTCATGAATGTTGCAATTCCTATGATTGCCATGACCGCTGTTGCTGCAGGTATTTTCTCATTTGTTATATACAATCTGATTCGGGAGCGGGCGGTTCAATGTGAAAAAGAGCGTCTTGAACAGGAGATGGCGAAAAAGGAGACTGAACTCAATATTGCAGCAGAGATCCAGAAAAGTTTCCTGCCGGATATCCTCCCTCATTTTGATAAGTTTGAAATTGCCGGAAAAAGTCTTCCCGCAAAAGAAGTCGGAGGAGATTTTTTTGATGTCATGCCCCTTGAACTCATTCCATTTTCCAAGAATCAATTGGGAATTATGATTGCTGATGTTGCAGGAAAGGGAGTCCCTGCTGCAATATTCATGGCCCTGTCCCGAATTGTTATCCGGATGAGTGCATTCTGGTTTAAAAATTGTCAGGACGCAATCTCTTTTGCAAACCCGGTTATTACTCGTGACTCAAAAACCGGGATGTTTGTAACCCTTTTCCTTGCTATCCTTGATAATGAAGCAATGACAGTCACCTACGTCAATGCAGGGCATAATCCTCCGTTAGTATTTCGGGCTGATCCTCAAAAAGTAGAGGATTTAAAATCAACAGGCATGGCAATCGGTATACTTGAGGATGTGGAATACACACAGGAAACAATCCAGGTGTATCCGGGAGATCTGCTTATTCTCTACACCGACGGAGTGACAGAAGCTATCAATCCGGAAATGGAAGAGTATGGGATTTCCAGGTTGATCAATACCATTCAGGAGAATATTGATTCTTCAGTTCAGAATATCGCAGAGAAAATTCTTTCCAGTGTTGCAACATTCAGTGGCTCACAACCCCAGTTCGATGACATAACACTCCTGCTCATTAAGGTCACCAATGCACCGAAAACGGAGAAATAATGAATACTCTCATGAAGGACAGGATTGAAACACTTCTTGATAGTCATTCATTTCAGTTACTAACCAATTCAGATGACGGGGAACTTATCGGAGGAATCGGACTGATTTATGGGAAAAAAGTAACCATAATCGCTATTAATCCATTAAGCACATTTCAGGAAAACCCCTTTGAAATTCTCCAGGATGAATTAAGGCTCCTTGATTATGCTGAGCACAATCATCTTCCCCTGGTTTATCTTGCTGACCGGCCAGGACGGGTTGCAATGGACAGAACGGCAATCCCCCTTTCCATTCTGAAAACCTACGGAGACCCAAAAGGTGTCGGGTCGATCTTTTATCGGTTTGCATCTCTTTCAGGGGTAATTCCCAGAGTTGCGGTCCTCTTTAATCCGATTGCAACTACTCTTACCTATCCGGTGGCTGAATGTGATTGTGTCATTATGACTCATGAGGCCGGAATGTCTCTTGCACGACCTGACCTTGAAAAAGCCATGTCAGGTGAAAAATCAGAATACACGAAGTATGGGGGGGCAGTAATGCATGCTGAAATATCTGGGACATGTGATATCCTTGCACAGACCAGTCATCAGGCACTGGAATATGCCAGAACATTTTGTAGCCTGGTGCCTCCCTCGTATAGAGAACGACCTGACAAATTGCCTGCAAAGAATCCGGATCCTGATGCATTCTTCCCCCCCGATATAATCCTCAATGATCCCTATGCCGCATTTGATATGCATCAGATTATTTCTTCAATTACCGATCATGACTCATTTCAGGAACATCGTGGTTTATATTGTGGGGAACTGATAACAGGTCTTGCCAGGATTGGAGGATTTAGTGTTGGCATCATTGCGAATAACTCAATAATCAGAGGAGGTATTATTTTTCCTGAAACCTGCAGAAAAATGTCTGCGTTCATCTCCTTCTGTGATGCTTTCAATATCCCGTTGGTTTTTTTATGTGATCTGCCAGGATTTATGGTTGGCAGCCAGGCTGAGCAGAGGGGCATTATACACCACGGTGCATTTCTTTTTTCTATACTTGCTCATACATCTGTCCCCCGGTTATGTGTTATTGTCAGGAAGGCCTACACCGCCGGCCTGTATGCAATGGGTGGAATCGGGTTTAAACCCACCCGGCTTGTTGCATTTCCCAATGCTGAATTAACCATCTATGGATCAAAAGTGATATCAATCCTTGCAAAAGAGAGTGGACTTGGAGCAGAAGAGACACAGAATATTCTTGAGATGGTTCGGGAGACAGCAAGTCCCCGATATTATTATCAGTCAGGGTATATTGATGCAATAATAAAACCCGGGGATTTGCGAAATGAAGCAGAGAGATTCCTTATTGATAGTTATTCAGAACCGGTTACCAGGACTGAACCTCGCAGAATCATCTGCCTGTAAATGGATTTTATTTGGTTCATAAAATAAAATATTAAATCACCACCTGAAAACCAGACAGAATAATCTTATATATACGTTCATGGCCAATACACGTCTATCAGATGTGGAATAACCGGCTTTTTCTGCTCACTCACTCGATCAGAAAAAAGGTTGAATAAATCAGATATTTTTGACAGGAGATACATAATGGCAAAAACTTGGGTTTACTCATTTGCAGAAGGGGATGGAAAAAACAAACAATTACTCGGCGGAAAGGGAGCGAATCTGTGCGAACTCACACAGACCGGTATCAGGGTTCCCCCTGGATTTGTTATCACCACCGAGGCCTGTCTGTCATATCTGAATAACGCGGATCGGAATCTGCCTCAGGACCTGATGGACCAGGTAAACGCTCATCTCCGTTCGGTTGAACAGGAGATACACCGTACCTTTGGGGATAAGAAAAAGCCACTTCTCGTCTCTGTCCGTTCAGGCTCAGCTATTTCCATGCCCGGCATGATGGACACCATTTTAAATCTCGGGTTAAACCCGGAGACCCTGAAGGGCCTCATAGATGACACCGGAAATGAACGGTTTTGTTATGATGCATACCGCCGGTTTATCCAGTTATTTGGGAAGGTCGCCCTTGGGGTACCTGATGAATTATTTGACGAAGTGTTTGAGCAGATGAAAAAACAGTCACGTGCCACCCAGGATATTGATCTTTCTGCCCGTGATCTGGAGGATATCTGCCAGAAATTTTTGCAGGTTGTCGAGCGCTACACCGGAAAATCCTTCCCCCATGATCCCAATGACCAGCTGGAGATTGCAATAAAAGCAGTATTTAATTCATGGATGGGGAAACGGGCGGTAGACTACCGGAGAGAATTTAAGATTACTCCGGATATGGCGAACGGGACTGCGGTGAACATTGTCGCCATGGTCTTTGGAAATATGAGCAATAACTCTGCTACCGGTGTCGGGTTTACCCGTGATCCGGGAACCGGAGAGAATGTCATCTTTGGGGAATACCTGGTGAATGCCCAGGGCGAGGATGTTGTTGCAGGAATCAGGACACCCAAACCCATGGCAGCCATGGCAGATGAGATGCCCGGTATATTTAAAGAATTAATGGAACTTCGGCATACGTTGGAATCACATTTTAAAGAAGTTCAGGATTTTGAATTTACCATTGAAGAGGGGGTGCTCTATTGTCTTCAGACTAGAAACGGGAAGATGAACGCAACCGCCATGGTCAGAACATCTGTTGAAATGACCTCTGAAGGACTTATTGATAAGAATCAGGCACTTCTCCGGATTAAACCAGAGATGCTTGAACAACTTCTCTTCCCAAGACTGGACCCCCATGCAGATGTTCATCCGATAGCAAAAGGACTTCCGGCATCCCCTGGCGGAGCATCAGGAATTGCAATCTTCGATGCCGACCGGGCTGAGAAGATGGGGAGAGATGGGAGTAAGGTCATACTGGTCAGGGAAGAGACAAAGCCAGAGGACATTCATGGATTTTTTGCTTCCCAGGGTATACTCACGAGCCGGGGAGGGAAGACATCCCATGCCGCCGTCGTCGCAAGAGGTATGGGAAAACCCTGTGTTGCAGGAGCAGAGGGAATCAGTGTTGATGTTCGGCTCAGGCAGGCAACGATTGGTGAGATCAGGATTACTGAAGGTGATATAATCACCATTGACGGATCATCCGGAGCCGTATATCTCGGAGAAGTGCCCCTTATTGAAGCAGAATTCTCATCTGAACTTGCAACACTCCTCTCATGGGCGGATGAGCGTGCACGGCTTTTAGTCATGGCAAATGCTGACACTCCCACCGATGCAAAACGGGCATTGAAGTTTGGTGCTATGGGGATTGGTCTGTGCAGAACCGAACGGATGTTTAATGATCCGGCACGCCTTCCCATCGTGATCGACATGATTATTGCGGATACGAAGGAAGAACGAGAAAAGGCACTTGAAAAACTTCTTCCTATCCAGCGGGATGATTTCAAGAACATTTTTTCCATCATGGCCCCCCGCCCAGTTACCATCCGGCTGCTGGATCCTCCAATTCATGAATTCTTACCTCAGGAGCAGCAACTTATCGATGAGATTGACATTCTCCGAAACCTACGGAAAAACCTCCGGGGACTTCGTGTTCTCTCAGATAATGTTTCATTTATGTACCAGAATGAAGCGACTCCTCCAAAGGTCGTAACTTCTGCTGATCCGGAACTTCTGGATGCGGTCATTATTAAGAAAGAGACGATGCTCAGTAAGGTCCGAGCTCTGCATGAGGTAAACCCGATGCTCGGTCACCGGGGCGTCCGGCTCGGGCTTACCTTCCCGGAGATTTATTCCATGCAGATCCGTGCAATCCTTGAAGCAGCAGCGGAATGCAAAAAAGAGGGAATCGATGTCCATCCGGAGATTATGATACCCCAGGTCTGTACAGCCCAGGAGTTAAACCGGGTTAAGGAATGGGTTACAGAGATTCACAAACAGGTTGAAACGGCATGTGATCAGACCATCACCTGTTCCTTTGGTTCGATGCTGGAGGTTGTCAGAGCCTGCATGCGGGCAGAAAACCTTGCAGAAGAGGCTGAATTTTTCTCGTTCGGAACAAATGATCTCACCCAGGCAACCTTCTCATTCTCACGGGAAGATGCAGAGAATAAGTTCCTGCCGATGTACAACATGAATCACATCCTTCAGGATAATCCCTTTGATGTGCTTGACGTGAAAGGAGTTGGAAAACTGATGGAACTGGCCGTCCAGTGGGGAAGGGCAACAAGACCGGGGATGAAAGTAGGCATATGTGGGGAACATGGTGGTCATCCGGCATCAATAGAGTTCTGTCACCAGATAGGACTCACCTATGTTTCGTGTTCCGGACCACGGGTTCCGATTGCACGGTTGGCAGCTGCCCATGCAGCGATACATTCCAGGTAAGGAGAAATTTGTAAAGGATGGGCTTTCATTTAGCCCATAATATTTTTACTATTGGAAAAAATTATCAATACGTCTTTTTCTTCGGAAC
>CAYWHV010000137.1:0-6748 GCA_964458045.1 uncultured Methanospirillum sp. | reverse complement strand
AGAGCCCCCTGTCCCGGTAACAGGCAGATTAAAACAAATTGATATCTCCCGTTTTATCAGAAATGCTCCTAGCCTGTGTATCGGTTGCATACTCCTTATCACATATGCTTCACTCCTCCTTTTGGAAGCGGCAGCCATCTATCCCACAGTTCACATAATCGGGGTATGCGGGCTCATCTTCATCCTTTCCTATATCGACACATCCCTTCTGAAGTATCTCACCCGGATGGGCGTGAAAACCACACATCTCTTCGCAATCTTTATTCTATTTGCAAGTGTGGTATGCCTCACGATACTACTCCTCACCCTTCCCGGACCCGGACCAGCCACTGCACCTGCAAACCTTCAAAAAATGCAACCATCACCCCTCATCACTCCATATAAGCCCACACCGGCTGTCCAGAATTCTCATCAGATACCCGCTGGATTGCCAGATCCCGGAAAAGAACATACACCATCTGATTCATTCGGAATACAATGTACAAAACCCGATGCCTCCTTTGAATATGAAGTCATCAGCATCGATCCGTATCAGGTCCGATTCTACCTGGCTCACAATGGGACTTCATCCGTACCGGTCGAGATGGTATGGGACTTTGGATCCCGGACGAATGCAACCGGAATAGGGCCAAATTTAGAATCCCCGTGCCCTTCCTCTTCCTATGTAGTCAATTTGACCATCCGGAATGCATGTGGAGAAACCGACTCTGCAATCAGAACAATAGAGTCGGGTAATAAGAGTATTCGTCTGTAGAAATAGTATTTCAGACCGTATTCACGGGACCGGATAATGGGATGGTACCGGTCCACGTGGAAAACATAATTAAGTACCCGTTCCCGGCAGAGGGTCAATAGGATAACTCTAGCCTATTGGAGAAAGGGATTCTCACTCTGCACCGAGACCGGTTGATAGTGGATGGGGAAAGGAGAAATGATCCGGTTACCGTTTCACTAGCCGGTGCTGCCATGCTCATCTCCTCTTCATCTATTGCTCCTGGAAATATTCTCCATGATTAGATTCATGTGCAATACGCAACTCTGTCGTCAATGCATGTATCCAGACCGACAAAAAAGGAGGTTTGTTATATGTGGGGTTAACAGCACCGGGAAGATAGAATATCAGGTTAAACTAGGGAGTGTTATCAAGACCCAGGCCCTTTGAGATTTTTGATAAACCCCTGGGCTTCGATTATTGCACTGCTGTGAATAATAATTATAACTCCATCCATCTCCTTGAAATGAATGAAAACCTGTTAAAATCATGATCTTCAGTAATTATTTCTTGACATCCAGCAAGTGAGGCTGTTGCAGCATGCAATGCATCCCTTGGATTTATCTGATAATCCTTAAGCAGCCTTTGTGCAGTTATTATCACTTTTATCCACGGGAATAAAATTCAGATTAGCAATATTTTAGAAAAATCTCTGATAACATAACGGCATCAGCGTGTGAAAACTCTTTTTTAATCTTATAGAAGTATTCATCAAAGGTCAGATATGAAGTACATGCGGAGATCGCTCCACTTTCAATCATTGAAATTACAGACCTGCACCATTCCCCTTTTTGTCCGAAATCTCCTGAAGCGTAGATTACCATATTGGAGTCGAGGTAGTACATTGTTATCCAACTCTTTCATGGAGCATTTCATTATAGTCACTATCTGAATCGATTATTAATATTCTATTATGTTGCCTGGCAAACTGGGAAAAAAAATTTGATGCTTTTTTATCTGATGGAATAACATGAATAGAATCATCCTGTTCGTAGAGGATAATTTTTTTCCCTGGAAAAAGATCCAGATTTTTTCGAATCTCATCAGGAATGACGATCTCCCCGTTCTCACCAATAATTAATTCTATCATATTCATGTTTTTGGGAATCCTGATTTTTATACACTAGTATAGTTTCCTATCCGGTAAATGAGTTCCCTCATAACCTGGCAGATCTCTTATGACGATTCATTTTTTTGATATGATAACCTGTCTCATGAAATCTTCGAATTGAACTCCAAAGAAAGCACATTTCAGGGTGATACAGAATCATTTGGCCATACACATAATGATAAATACTGATGGACAAGCATCCAAAAAAACGTGAAAATAATACCTTCTCAACTTTTGATCAGGGCGATTCTGATGAACATAACTATGATGGATATACGCTATGGGAAACTCAACTTAGACGTACCCACTTGAAATAGTGAAGAGGCAAAATACTGGGTGTCTCTTTTCCATGGAAGTGCTATAACCGCTATAACCGCTAGATGTGAATAGAATCAGAAAATTTCAACAAATTGGGGCATTTCTAATTCTTTGTATCTATCCCCTGGTTATACGGCAATATACGTATAATCAAGCCCTTATATGGCCGGTATCAAAGAGTATGAATTATCTCCCTGACCACTGAAATCATTTTTACCGGTTATTACTAAATCTACCCCCTGATGTAATCAGAACCCCTGTTTTTTGTATCCAATATCTATTTCTCTATCTCTATCCAATCTACCATCATTGGATATGATCATATGACCCTTGATAACCTGTCGATTCGTCTTGGCATGCACCATGGTCTCTACATAGGGACCTGCATAGGAGTCATCCTCACCTCCCTTATCGTTTTATTTGAATGCTGCATCCTGAACGGAGGAATAACTCACATCCTGGCTGCGTCACTTGCCCTCATCTGTGCAGGACTCCTGGCAATCGGTTTCATCTGTATGCTTGAGAACAAGGAATTCTCCATGTCGGATCTTGCCTGCACCTGCAGGTACCGGAGATCCATTGATCCAATCTGCAGTAAATGTGCTCTTTCCTGTTTGAATCAGAAAAACGGCGAATATACTCCGAATAATGAAGAATAACCTCCGATAATGGCGCAATCCAATGGTGTGGATGAATAATTCAGGGACTGATATGACCTCTCATGATTTGAATAACAAAGCGGTCAGCACGTTGGTAGGGCTGATTCTGATCATCTTCCTTGTGGTAGCCATGGCCGGAATCATCTATGCTCTCATCTTCGGTCTGGTCTCGTCAGTTGAGAAAACTGCCTATGTGGTGACCGGCGCAAAAATTATTCCTATTGCTCCAAATATTGATGGAATTGAGATCGTACACCGGAATGGTGACACCATGTATTACGAGAACCAGAGCCGGGATGCCCAATATGAAGTCAGATTCATGGTAGACACCAGTGAAGAGAGTTTGGTCGTCATGACCGATCCATCCTATCTCTCTTCAGATACAACCTGGTCACCAGGAGACCGGGTGATAATATTCAGAAAAGCTGACGGGTATTACCTTGCCAATGATCCGGCTCTCATATCCGGGGCAATTTCGTTCCCCCCTGGTTCGGTGGGTGTCCGCATCATCGATAATACGCATTCCCAACTGATTGCGTATGAGGGAGCAGGAACTATTGGAGGTGGACCCACCAGTACACCGACAACAGGACCAACTGCAGAGCCCACTACGATTCCAACAACGATCCCTCCGACAACCCCCACAACCGAACCAACAACTGTACCGACGACTACTCCCCCAACCACTATCCCAACTACTGTGCCCACCACAGTACCCACGATATCGCCAACCCCAACGCCCACACCGGTTCAGAATTGTTTCAATTGTGGACCCGGAGAGGGATTTACTGTCTCATTTACCACACAAATCAGGGGCCCGCTCACCATCCGGTTCAAGGATGATTCATCACCGCAGCCAAATACCCGTACCTGGACATTCGGAGACGGCGGATCGGCACAAGGAGAACTGATCGATCACACCTTCCCAGCAAGCGGAACATACCAGATTACCCTGACCGTCAAGAGGAATAAGAGTCCCTGCACCTGTACATTGACCAGATGGATAACGGTCGGGTGAGTGGGTTTTTGGTATCCATGAATAAATGAATTTTTTGTGAAAAGGCCTGGTGAATTATGTGAAAGACCGTATGTTCATATTGGGAGGGCTCTCTCTTATGAACTCCGCTGATACCTCCAGATCGGAATGAGGAGATATTCTGCCGGAAAGAAGTATTCAAAACCTCTGAAATGGGAATGTATATTCCATTCTTGCCCAAGGCGAATAACCCGGATACACACAATCCTTCTGCTTTTCCAATTGATTGAAAACCCCATTATTCCTCCCTTTTTTTCAGACAACTGATAACGATACATCATCTTTAGTAGTACGACATCCATATGAAAACTGGTGGAGGTTCGTGTGTTGATGTAAATATCGGATATGATGAAGATGAATACAAGGAAACTCAGTAAAAAATACCTCTTTCTCCTGGTACTGGTCATGTTCATGGTTGGATATGGATCTTCTGATGATCCAGCCATCGGGATCAAACAATCAGCTCTCTCACAGGGGACTGCTGTACAGGTTGGAGAACTCGAAGCAGTCGGGGAGGTTATCGGATCAAGTGGATGTACCGGGACACTCATTACCGACAACCTCGTCCTTTCTGCAGCACATTGCTTCTGTAAAGGAAAGAGTAATTGTGTAAATCAGGGGCATTTCATCCTCCGAAATGTCCGGACGGTTGCTGATCCCAATAGCCGCAGAAATGTTACCTTCACCGGAAAGGTAAGAATATTTCCGGAATATGAGGACCGGGGATGGCAGCGGGAAGATTATGCAGTTATTGAACTGGATGTCCCCGCATCCTCGCAGGTACTGGTAACCCCCATTCCGGTAGAAGACCCCTGGAATATTCCCTTCGTTGGCGAAACCCTCACGCTTGTCGGTTTTGGAATGACCGGGGATAAATGCACATTACCAGGACAGGGAAAGATGAAGATGACCCTGCCGGTAGATGGGAGCGGGTGGGGTGGCATCAGTTTTAAGGATAACCGGCTCTATGTCTGTCATGGTGACTCAGGTGGACCAATTCTCAATAAGGCCGGTCATGTGACCGGGGTAGCATCCTGGGGTGACAACCAGGTGAGCGTCTACCGACCGACCTCATATGCCTACAACTGGATTCATGGAATCGGCACTCCGGCGTGGAGATCCTGTGAATGGATTCCGATTGAAGCAGCCGGGAAGAGCAGCCATGAAAAGGTCCAGATCTGTCCGGACGGGAGTTACCTGACCGCTCTTGACCTGGATGGAGATAGGTCCGTCAGCGACTTTGATGCCCCCCTTATCGGCCAGGCACGATGCTGCAGGATAGAGGGGAAAGAACAGGAGAAATGGGCGGAGAGTCAATGGGTCCCGGTTGAGCAGAAAGGGTTCTCAAGTCATAGTATGGGCGGTTCCTGGTGCCCACAGGGATCCTATATCACCGGGATAGATCTGGATGCATGCTCTGGTTGTGATTCCCTTGATTCACCGGTTATCGGAGCGGTTCAGTGCTCAAAACCATCCGGAAACGGGTTATGGGGCTCAACCTACTGGATGGATGTCGGTCCTGAAAAAAGTCATCAGAAAGAGGAATGGTGCCTTGACGGGGCATTTATCACCCAGCTGGACCTTGACCGTGATGGGAGCGGTGATCCCCATGACTCACCGGTTGTAGGAAAAGCAAAATGCAGTTGTACGCGGGCAGTATTCTCCCCTGCTGTAATCCAGATGATTGCAACACCCGTGATTGCTGCAATTCAGACCCTGTCCCCTGGAGAAATGAGTATACCTGATATGGCGGAAATCCGGCCGGAGGATATCACGCTATCCCTTCCGATGACCGAAATGGAGAAGACTATACCTCATTTGACCTCCCCGCTCCTGATCCCGGAGCATGTGCGAACGCCTGCAGGGAAGATGAGAAATGTATGGCCTATACCTATGTGAAACCCGGAATTCAGGGTGAAAAGGCACGATGCTGGCTGAAGTCAGGCATCCCTGATGCAAAGTTGGATGAATGCTGTATATCCGGAATCATCAGGACTCCTTAATTTTTATAAGATCTTCTGACTCTTTTCGGATAATCGGTAAAAAAAGGATTAGAGGAAGATAGGTGCAAAGACCACTGCAACAATTGCCATTAATTTGAGCAGAATGTTCAGAGCTGGTCCTGCAGTATCCTTGAACGGGTCACCAACGGTGTCACCGGTAACCGCTGCCTTGTGAGCAAAGGATCCCTTTCCACCAGAGTGTCCCTGTTCGATATACTTCTTGGTGTTGTCCCAGGCTCCACCGGAATTTGCCATCATAATTGCAAGAAGGAATCCGGCAGAAATGGAACCTACAAGAAGTCCTGCAAGTGCATGGGAACCGAGGGCAATACCGACGATAATTGGTGCGGCAATTGCCATCAGACCGGGGATGATCATCTCACGAAGTGCAGCGTTCGTTGAGATGGTAATACAGGATGCATAGTCAGGATCAGTCTTCCCTTCCATGAGTCCTGGAATCTCCTTGAACTGGCGGCGGACTTCCTCAACGATATATCCTGCTGCCTTACCGACTGCCTTCATCGCAAAGGAGGAGAACAGGAACGGGAGCATGGCTCCGACAAGGATACCTACAAAGACAACCGGTTCAAGCATGTTGACCATCTCAAGGTTGACAGCCTGGGTGTATGCGGCAAAGAGACCAAGTGCGGTCAATGCTGCACCACCGATGGCAAATCCCTTTCCGATTGCTGCGGTTGTGTTTCCGACAGAGTCAAGGGTGTCAGTGATGGCACGAACTCCTGGTCCCTGGTGGCTCATCTCTGCAATACCACCGGCATTGTCTGCAATCGGTCCGTATGCATCAACAGAGAGGGTAATACCAAGGGTTGCAAGCATACCGACACCGGC
>CAYWHV010000136.1:0-6774 GCA_964458045.1 uncultured Methanospirillum sp. | reverse complement strand
GAAGATGAGATTGAGAATGCAGGCATTCCAGGGATACTTATCGAAGTCGTTACACCGGAATGGACATGGAAGAGTGCAGCAGGATATCGTTCTCCCCTATCCAGTGAACCTGCAGATCCTGACATGCGGTTTTTGATTGCCAGCAACACGAAATCGGTTACAAGCATTGCCATTCTCAAACTGGCTGAAGAGGGCAGATTATCCCTTACTGACCCGATCGAAAAATGGTTGCCTGCAGACTTGATGGATCGAATCCCGAACGGAAAAGAAATGACCGTCCGCCAGCTCCTTGATCATACCAGTGGCATCGCCGACTATGATGAAGAATCAATAAATCTTGAGGAACTGCATAACCCGGACGTTCCTATTCCTTACCAGGTCAGCCTTACGCAGGGCTTTGATGCCAGCCCACTCTTCAGCCCTGGTACGAATTACACCTACTCGAATGTGAATTATATTCTTCTCACGCTCATTATCGATGCAGCTTCAGGAATTCCTTACGAGGATTATGTCACACGAAACATCATCATACCAGCCGGACTGAATGACACGTTTATTCAACACACCAATCATATTCCCGGCCCACACATCCGGGCGACAATGCCTGATGAAAATGGAACGATCAATGATTTCACCGACCTCTATATTCTGTTTGATCGGGGAGCAGGAGATATCGCCAGTACGGTCAGTGACATGAACCAACTCCATCAGGCACTTAGGCAGGGGGCTCTGATAAAGAAGGAAACTCTTGCTGATATGGAAAAACCAACGCCACAATCAGGAAAATCCGGATATGGTCTTGGCTATACCACATCGCTGGTTTCTCCTCCGGAGATTACCGTTCAGGGACATACCGGGGGATATCCGGGTTCATTCTCCTTCTGGTATTACCTGCCTGAAAAGGATGCATACCTGACCTATGACCTGAACTCTATTGGAACAGCCCCGAATGCGATGAAGACGATCCGATCCTCTATCCTGCAATATCTGAAAGGTACCATTCCGGATAAAAAATAAAAAGCGGTAATTGGAGAATTCTCCTACCGGATTTTTTAAGGAATTAGCCGTTACCGTTCATCCATTCTTTTAACTGCGGTGTATGTATCGATGAATGATGTGAGTATCCGGAATCCTCTTTCCGTAATAATATAATCCCCCCGTTCATGCCTTTGAATGATCATACCGGCTTCCTGTAACTTTCTTACATGGAATAATAAATTTCCACCCCTGAGTCTGGTCAGGTGAGAAAGTTCTGAGAATGTTTTTGTCTGCTTTGAAACTGCCTGGATTATTTGAAACCGGGTAGGACTCGCAAACGGTTCGATCATCTGTGAAACGATCTCTTCATCAGTAATCTGAACCAGTGTAGGTTCGTTGTCTTTTTTATCCAGGATCCCTAAGGATCTCATAAGATCAATCTGTTTATTGAATAACCGAAAAACTTCGGTAAAACAGGTATCACATGTATCAAATGGTCCTTTCTTTTTCAACTCAACAAGTTGGTTTTCGTAGGATTGGACCATCTCTTCGGTGATTTCCCCATTTTTGATATGCTGCGAGGTGGTAGTGAGAAAGTCAAGAAAGACCTGAAAACAGGTATCATGCATCTTGCATTCATGAACCATGGCACGAGAAAGACAGTCTCCTGCTCGTTCAACCTGATGATGTGCCAGTAATCCGGAGTATTTATTCCTGATATCTGAAATAATGGTGTTTACATGAATCTGATTGGTCCGTTCCATAAACCGATGAAGATCTTCACGGAGTGAATGAATCTCCTGTTTAATAGAATCAAGAGGAAGATGAGTTTCCGATGGATTTTCCATACCTACCATCCTGTTAGACTGATGAGGAGATAACTTTTCGAGTTAGGAAAATATACCACCAGCCATATGGGTTATTTTAATGACGCTCAAGTATATTTATTCAACTGGTGATGTAGTATAGGTGAGACAGATGCCAACATGGAAATGTACCGGTACAGAAGTTACGGCAGAGAAAGCACAGGAATCTCTAGATAACATCAAGTCTGCCTGCTTCGGATGTCAGATCCATAACAATGACTGCCCGATTGCTCATGCTGCAAAGGCAGTTACATCCTTGATTGAGGAGTGAGAAGAATGACAACAGTAAAAGACCAGATCCATGCACAGATATCAGGAGCACTTGCAAACGCCTCCTTTCCGATAGATACGCCGGAATCATTACTTGCAGCGTTTCCCGCAGGAGCGGATACCACCTGTCAGGTGGGAGATCTGAAAATGACCGCCGGAGAAGCAGGAAAACTCCTTATTGCCACTGATTTCCCCTTTACCAGTGCAAAACAGGTTGCAGACATAATTGTTGAGCGTGCGGGTTTATAGATCCCGAAATTCCTCCATGTTTATTTATTTTTTGTCTAAAATCTACTGGATTTTTACTCACGGGTCATCAACCGATTACATCTGTTGAAGAGGCGGTATTATTACATCTCACCTTATCTTTGATGATCAATGGAAATCCGACCGGATAAGAATCGGAAATATTTTGAAATTTTATGGTTCAATCGAGAAAAACTGAAAAAGGGGTAATTTTTACAAGGATTTTCTCATAATCAGGTACGTATTCCCAAACTCATTTGAGTATCTATCAAAGATGTCGGTTTGCTTTTTCAATCCATCAATTACCATCAGAGCGTCCTTATCGACTGCATATTCTTCTTCAAGACCTCCAAACCTCTCCCTCAATTGTCCGTAGAAACTTTCCTCCCATACTTGTGAAGGGAGCCGGAAGGAACCAACCAGTTCTAACCCGGCATTCCGGACTATCTCAAATCCTTCATCTTCGGTCATCATGGTGGGATGGAATTCGGCGAAGAATTGCTGTGGCTCTTCGGAGGGGGTTTTTGTAAACCAGAATATATCCGAGATCATGATATATCCACCCAGTTTCAGGAATTTTTTCCAGTATCTGACAGCTTGTTCGATACCGATGATGGATGCACATCCTTCTGCCCAAATAATGTCAAAAGACTCATCATCAAAGGGTAGATTATCCATAGATGCACAGACTGTTTTGATCCTCCCTGAAAATCCCTCGGCAATTATTTTTTCTTCCAACGTATCGAGATATGGCTGGTGGATATCTACCGCTCGTATCCTACAGGACTGACACAGGCGGGCAAGGGCCATTGTCTGTGCACCCTTCCCGCACCCGACATCAAGAATAACACTACCTCCTGGAGGGAGGTCTGTGATACGTGAGAATGCTTTTTTGGTGTGCTCATCATCGCCCCCACCCAGTCTGGGGAGAGATTCAAAAATCCTAAAAACTGAACTATTGTCCATATTTTTTTTAAATCTTAACTTTTTAAGTAGTTTCTGTTCCTTTCGGCAGAGGAACGTTTGTTTTCTTTAAACCCGTCTGTATTCAGTTATTCTGATCTGAGTGGAGACTGGCCGTAACGTGAGGAGTAAGTGTGATCTGAATAATCCATTACACTACTGGGAATAACATATCGGAAACCAAACACCAAATTCTCTCTCATCACAAAACCCTGATGAACGGCTGGATGAGAACAACAGAGATACCTCCATAAAATAGAATATGACCTGCTTGGAGAAAACGAGGTAATATCATCACCGATTACGAAATAAATACCCCCGCTCAATTATCCAGCTTGGAGGCACGACGATCCGGTCAGGGACAGTACATAATTATCGATGTATACGAATTTATTATTTCCCCACAGAAAAAGGAGCGAGCCATGTCTTCTGTAATAATCACTCCTTCTTCATATTTAGCTGGATTCTACTCATCTAAGAAAATACCGGAATGAGGATAGTTTTTTGATGGAGAACTATTTGTCATATGGTCAATTTATATTAGATTTACTACTTGAAATGACGAAGAGCCCAAAAAATTTTTCCAGTAGGTTTAATGAAACGATAAAATGAAGTAATATGAGTCTTTTTTCCTGTTTAGACCTTACACCCGACGGTATCCATTAAAACAGCACTACCTTCTTTAATGCAAAGATGAACTCTTTGTCCTTCCTGTCCGAAAAGTCCAGTATCCGCTCAACGGTCTGGAACCGGGGCATGGAAACACTGACATCATACGATCTTGCTGCAAAGCGGGCCGTGAACGGGGTATTTCCAGCATACCTGCCGTTGATAGATACGGTTGCCCCGGGTGGCCGTGTGATGATCGTCAACCGGTATCCCGTATCTGCTGATATACCTGATTCAACCACCTGCAGGGTTACATGGCGCTCGTACGGCTCATCGTTTGTGAGATCAACCTCCTCTGAATACGATTCATCCCCTTCCAGCTCAACAGAAATCGTTTGTAGTCCTGCCTTGAGAGAGGTACTGAGTGGAGTATTACCACTATCCAATCCGTTCACAAGGACCGTTGCACCGGAAGGTTCTGAAGTCAGAATAACCGGAACCAGGACTGCCAGAGTTGCGGATGGAAGAACCGGTTCGATGCTTTTGTGTTCCTGCTGGTTGAGTCTGACGATGAGCGGGCTCTCCTTTGGGAACGCTATCTCTTCGTTGTACTCTTCTTATCCGTCAAGCAGGATCCGCACCTGGTTGTCTCCCGGAGTCACATCATAGATACCAGGTGTCTTCCGGGTCTGTTGGAGCCGGTTCAGTGTTACCGTTGCCCCGGTTGGTTCTGACGAGATTCCTACCTGGATTGTTCCATCCGTGTTCGTGATGGCAGCACCGGCCGGGCCCTTGAGAACAGAGTCAACCGGGATCTCCTCACCTGGACCGATGGAAAATGTCATCTGCTCCATTTCATACCCGGACTTTGCGATCTGAATCGTATGAACTCCCGGATTCACAGAATAGGTGAGTGGGGTCTTTTCACTCAACATCTTCCCATCAATGGCTATCGTTGCATCATCAGGTATCGATCGGATAGACAGGACTCCCATGGCCGGTAAAAGAGGTATCCCGACATCAGCCATCGGAGCATTCACCATGAAAAGCCCAAATGACGGCTCATATCCGTCCTTGTGTACTTCAAACTCGTGTTCTCCATACGCAAGATTGTCCACAGTTACCGGAGCTGTACCGATACTGGTGCCATCAACAAAAACAGTACCCCCATCAGGTACGGTCCGGATCATCACAGTTCCAACATCCGCTGCAATAGGAGCAATAAGAAGCAGGAACAGGATTATGATTCCGGGAAGGAGATACCTGGAAAAAGGATGATGTGTATTCATGTGATCACTCTTAGGTCTGAAATTTTTCCTTTGAATCTTCTGGTCTGACAAAAATGAGAGATAGATTCTAGGCTGGCTGGAGAGCAAACCTGAATTCTTTGTCCTGTTGGTCTGAAAAGTCCAGTGTCCGTTGCACGGTCTTGTATCCTTCCATGGACACGGCCACGTTATACGACCGTGGTCCAAGTCGTGTTGAGAACGGGGTTGTTCCAAGATCTCTCCCATTGATGGTAACCGTTGCTCCATCCGGCTGGGTGATGATCGTCAAACGGGCTCCCTGTGCCGTCTGCACGTCATCTCCGGATCCTGCTGGTGTATCGCTTTCATCCACTGGAGAGGCGACTGGCCCGATATATGCAGGAACCGGGGTAGGATCTTCGAAAATAGAATAATCGGAGGCGAGAGGCGTGAGATCAACGACCAGTGGGCTCTCCTGAGGGAATCGTATCTCTTCATCATACGTTCCATATCCCATCTTCGTGATCTTGACCTGAACATCACCCTCCGGAACTGTGTAGATTCCCGGAGTTTTCTGTTCTCTCTCTGCGTCATTGATGGTTACCGTGGCCCCTTCCGGATTCGAGGCGATATCTACCCGGAGTTTTCCATCCTCCGTTGTGAAAGACTGACCTTGTGGCCCCCGGAGTACGACCTCAATTGTCACGGTTTCACCGGGATCAAAGGTGGCAATCTTGCGATATGTCTCATACCCGGATTTGGAGATATCAATGGTGTGTTCCCCAGGACCCACGATAAAGGTCACCGGAGTATGAGTCTCTTTGGCTCGTCCGTCTATGTTGACGGTGGCATCCGTTGGAATAGACTGGATCCTGAGCACGCCCGATTCAGGTTCAAGAGTAGTCCTCACCTGCTGGGTGGGATCCCAGATGTATATGGGTGAGGTATATGTCTCATACCCGGCCTTTTTAACCTCCAGGGAATGTTCTCCGTACCTGAGATTCTCTATGGTAACCGGACCGTTGCCACGCTCGATACCATCGATACTCACCTTTGATCCCTCAGGATCGGTGATGACCGTCAGAGATCCCGTCCCTCCCGTCTCTGGTGTAAGTATGAGTTTGACCTGCTGGGTGGGATCCCAGATATAGATAGGGGATGTATAGAATTCATATCCGTCTTTTAAGACTTTCAGTTCATGTTCTCCATACACAAGGTCATCACAGGTTACAGGGCTTGTCCCGTGCTCAACATCGTCCACGAACACCCGGGCCCCGTCCGGATCAGTGTTGACTGTTAATTTTCCTTTTTCCCCGAGTACAGGGGATGCAATCAGGAGAAGAAGAACTATAGCAAGGATCACAGGAATCCATGCATGATTCCGAAGTGCTAACATATGTTCCAATTCTCTTTCACCTAATTATACATATGGGTGAGAATGAGTTATCCGACTGGTTCAGGTTGAGAAAAAAAGAGATAAAAAAGGTATTTCCCAGCCGATTCTAAATCATGACCATTATGTTACTATTATTCCTCATGTCATGAAAAACAGGGATGCGCTTATCTTGTATGAATCAGAGAGAGGGTTTCATTAA
>CAYWHV010000135.1:0-6776 GCA_964458045.1 uncultured Methanospirillum sp. | reverse complement strand
GGGTGACGTCTGCACCCACTGGACCGGGCCGATAAATGGCTGAAGGGTTCGGATAACATAATTCACCCTGACTGACAGAAGAACGACAGCTCCCCTCTTCCGTGAATATTTCATGCAGGCATCTCCAAATGCGGCTATCCGGTCAGGATCGTCCATAAACCACTCATCACAATACTCAATAAGAAGCAGTGACCCTTTCGCCCCGGAAATATGAGTCATCAGGTCATCAAACCCGAAAACCTGCAAGTAGGTCATATTCCGGTCTTGATGTGGCCGAAGCAGCCTGGTCCCTGAGTTCCCGTGCAGGTATAGAGCCGACCTGAATGCCCCTGCTGCATCAGGAAGCGCTGCCTGGATAACGTCACGGGGAGCGATGTAGACGGAAAATTCCCATGGAGCCAGAGTTGTCAGATAAGATGGCAGCGATATCATACTCTGATGGTCGGAGTGATGACCATATAAACTTCAGGGGTGCGGGGTGAAAGTGAACAGCCCGGTAAACACGTCCGGGATTCTGTGTAGAAAGAAAAAAAGAAAGATTCCTGTCAGATGTCTCCCATGGCAAGGGAGATACCTTTCCTGATACTGTTCAGCCCTTCCTCATGCTGGCCGGTCTTCCGGAGGGTCATCCCCTTATTATACCAGACCTCGGCGTTGTGAGGATCACACTCAAGAGCCGAATCATAACATCTGATCGCTTCAGAATGGTTCCCCATCAGATCCAGAACATTTGCCTTCGAATGTAATGCCCGTGCATTTGTAGGGTCATCTTCAATCACCTTGTTGTACAGGTTCAGGGCAAGCTGATAATCTCCTGCCATCTTGCAGTTCTGTGCATCACGAAGAGCACACTCGATATTTGGATTCAGTTTCGAAATTGTCCGGTCTTGTAATACGATTGCATCGGTTCCCATATTCAATCTCTCCTTTCCTGGTTTCATATCCACTTTCCCAAAAATTCTGCCAGCCACACATCTGACCTGGGTACCACCTATTGGCTGTCCTGCAGTTCTTTCTCAGGGTCCTGCAGGAGAGCAGGATGGTATGCATGTTTCTGGGATAAATGACCATGGAACTCGTGATACATTAAGAATTTGCCAACCAGTTACGCAAAACAAATCTGCACATCGCCTTTGCATTCAGTAATGCCATGCAATACCATGACATGGAAAAATGAGCGTTAGAGGTGGATGAGAAAGCATGAGGGAATGACACGTGAAAAAGGGGGGTATTTATACCCGTCACGAAAGCCCGGTCATAGGGCTCCGAACGTTCTGAAAAAACCAGAGAAGAAGGTATCAAACTATATATCACCGGACGATGCATAGGGTACTCTAGCAGATATGCCTGAAAAACCACTCCGGGTGCTCCATGTCGATGATCAGCATCTGTGGCGATCAACGGTTTCAGATTATCTCACGCTTTTTGGGAATTATGAAATCACTTCTGCAGAATCCGGAGAACAGGCTCTTGACATCCTCCGCACGAACCCTTTTGACATCATCATCTCTGATTATCAGATGCCGGAGATGAATGGCATTGAATTTTTGCATCATCTTCGAAAGCGTGGTGAGACAACACCCTTTATCTTCCTGAGTGGAATCAGGCAGGAGGACATTGAATCGGAGGCGAAAGAATCCGGTGTGGATTTTTATGTTTTCAAGACCGGAGATCCGTCACTGGTCTTCTCAGATCTCAGTCAGAAGATTCATCTGGCAATTGCCCGGTATGCAACCGTCCAGGCACTTCGGAATAAACAGATGGAAGATTTCGGGTCACCCTCCTTTATATAAATACGCCTCCGGATCAGGATGAAATTAGCACGGTGAATGGGAATGCTCAGTCGGGAAGTAGCACGGACACAGGAAAAACTCCCAATCCTTGGATTCGGGTGTATGCGGTTTGTGGAAAAGAATGGTTCCATCGATGAGGAACGGTCAAAAGCCCTGCTTTTACATGCAATAGAGAAGGGGGTTACCCATCTTGACACCGCCTGGATGTACCATCACGGCCAGTCAGAATCCTTTCTTGGCAGGGTTCTTGCAGACGGGTACCGGGAGAAAGTCACCCTTTCAACCAAACTCCCTCACTGGCTGGTAAAATCCAGGGAGGATATGGATTTCTTCCTCAATACCCAGCTCAGTCGGATCGGGACCGGGTATATCGACTATTATCTCATCCACTCGATCGGAAATGAGAGCTGGGACCGGATGAAGGCCCTTGGAGTTACGGAGTTCCTAGATACGGCAAAGGCAGATGGCCGGATAAAATACACCGGGTTTTCTTTCCATGAAGATACAAAGACATTCAAAAAGATCGTGGATGCATACCCCTGGGACTGCTGCCTGATTCAGTACAATATCATCGATGAGTTCAGCCAGGCAGGCCGGGAGGGGCTGAGATATGCTGCAGAAAAGGGCCTTGCCGTGTTTATCATGGAACCGCTCCTTGGCGGAAAACTCGCAAAGACGCCTCCCGGTGAGATAGCACAGATCTGGGAGCAGGCTCCGGTGAAGCGGACTCCGGCAGAATGGGCGCTCCGGTGGCTCTGGGATCAGCCTGGAATCACCATGGTCCTGTCGGGGATGAATGATATCGCACAGGTGGATGAGAACTGCCGGACTGCAGAGACTGCGTATCCGGGAAGTATGAGTGCAGAGGAACAGGGCATCATCAGGAAGGTCACCGATACCTGGCATTCACTGATGAAAGTGCCCTGCACCGGGTGTCAGTACTGCATGCCCTGTCCGTTCGGGGTAAATATTCCATCCTGTTTTGAGATGTATAATAATCTCTTCATGTTCGGGGATACCTGGCGAACCAATGCCGTGTATGCCGCCCGTCTGGGTGGGGTCATGAGCGGGTATTCGGTTGCATCTGCCTGTGTTGGATGTGGGTCCTGTCTTTCAGCCTGTCCACAGGGGATTAACATCCCGGAGAGACTCAAGGAAGTATCCGGACGGCTTGAAGGTCCGTTCTTTCAGGTGCTTGTCCTTGGAGCGAAGATAGCCCTTCCCATCATGCGACGGTTCGCCCTCTTGAAAAACAGGTAAATGGATGAGGGGATAATGCCTGGTTAAAAAAAGTAAAAGTTTCAATTTTTCGAATACTGCTCCAACTGGCCTGAATCATGGGCATTTTCCAGTGTGTTCAGAATGGATTCTGCGAGGGCCTTTGCTGCAGCATGGGACATGAATATTCTGTGTGCATGAACATGATTTTTCCCATCATCTTCTATTTGTCCGGGCATCTGCAAGAAATCAACCATGACATCCCGGTATGATACGAGAATGTATGCCATATTGGAGTAATCTGTTGAATCAACATGAACCTTCATCTCCGTTGAATCCGGATTGTAGGCTGACTGAAGATGACCGGATGGTTCATGTCCTTTCTGTATCTGATCTACATCATTCATGCTGTCGCCACCACTGCATGGGTGTAGGGAACCGCTTTCATCACTCCTCTTGAGCATCGGTAAAAATCATTTTTTGTTAACGTCAGAGCATAATTCTTGTATTGTGTTGCTTTTACTATCTCCTGATAACATCTCTCAATTTCATGGTCCATGAGATGTGATCCGGTATGGTCATCATTGACGGCAAACGCGAGCAGGGTAAGTGCCCTGAATTTTTTTGACTGAGTATTGATTCGGTATACTGGTCGTTGAGGATCCTGCTCTTCTTTTATTATTAAACCAATATTCACCAGAGTTTTCAGGGAGTTGGTTATTGATGTCGGAGAGAGATCCAATAGTTCCTGCAGATCTTTTACCCGGTATTCAATGAACGGATCAGATATCATCTCTTCTACAATCTGAACTATTGCCGCATTCCCAAAAAGCCCGCCGTAGGGATTATTTAGGTATCGTTCCTCATTCTTATCAATAATCAGGATCTCTTCTCTCTCCATTAGTTTCATCTCACTCACACTCTAAAAAATTAGTAGTAACAGGTAAAAAAGTTATAGGTCTGTGAAGTGACTATGATGTCCCCGATAGATCTCATAATACTCTGACCATGCTTGTGCCCAGGATAAATCCATAAGCAGGATATATTTTTGAGTATGGCCCCGTGATGAGATCAAACGAAAAGCCACCATATTCTCCAACTGTCTTTACCAGATTCTCAAGATCAAGATGGGGAAATTTTTTCATGAGCCTTTTATCCGACAGGGATATCATGGTTCGATGCTTTAAAAGCCATGAAATAAACTGGGCATACTCTTCAGTTGGGTCCGGAGGGCGGGGAGCAATCATGTTTCAGAGAATTCCTAACAATGTACGCAGGTGTGTATAAGAATATAAAGGATTATACCCAAGTAGGTACTCGTTGACATTGTATACGTTCAGAGGGGCAACCGGCAGACCCTGCTGAATTATCAGGAGAATTTCATATGATGAGAATGAATTTGCCGGGTTTTTCAGTGGGGATGGGGCGCTTCGGAAGGAGTATGTCCATACCGGTTTCATGCAGACAGGTGGTTTAGATGGTTCTGGCAGCAACACAAACGGCAGGGGTAACAACAAATGAGCATGGAAACGAGGAGGTACAGGTCGTCGAGTTCATTATTGGTGACGACAAATTTGCAGTCAACCTCTTTGATGTCAAGGAGATTGTCGAAGCATCCAAGATAACTCCGCTCCCTCATGCATCGGCATACATCAGGGGAATTATCGACCTCAGGGGTGAGATTACAACCATCGTGGATCTTCGCCAGCTCCTGAAGATAACCAAGGGAAATTCTGCAGATACTGAAGATCTCCGGTTCATTGTTCTTGATGAGTCTGTTACCGACGGGAAGACCGGTGTTGTGGTGGATGAAGTCACCTCAGTTCTGACCGTGAATGTTGCCGATATCGATCAGACCTCCCATGGGGCCGGTGAAGACTCTCATATCCTTGGTGTTATCAAAAAGGATGTTGGTGAGAAGGGAGAGAGTAAGAAAGAACTGGTCATCTGGATTGACATGAGCGGTCTTATCAGGGAAGCTGGCGGAATTACCCAGTCCTGATCCTGATATCACTCTGACATTTCATTTTTTAATATATTTTTCGCAGCAAGTGCCCCGGTGGAGAATGCAGCCTGCAGGTTATATCCCCCACAGTCCCCGTCAATATCAAGAACCTCACCAATACAATACAGACCGGGCATGATACGGGACTCCATACTGTCTTTTTTCACCTCATCTAGAGAAACTCCGCCCCGTGAAACCATAGCCTCATTCTCTCCACCCAATTTCATCTCCTGGACCGGATACTCAAGCAGCAGGGTTATCAGCCGGTTTCTTATCTCTTTTTGAAGTTGCGCACAAGTCACATCAGGGGGAGCTTCTGCCAGTTCCATGATCTTCCTGGCAAACCGCTCAGGAAGGGGAAGGCCGGTAAGGATGGTCTTCACCTGTTTCACCCCGCCTGATGAGACACGGGAGATCAGATCCTCCCGGGCGGTATTGATATTCTGGTACTGAAGAAACGAGGCCCTGAGCTCATCCCCGGTTCTGAAATACCTGGACATATCAAGGATTCCTGGCCCGGAAAATCCCGTGTGGGTGATAAGGAGATCTCCTCGTGCTTCATGCACCTTCTTTTTATCCCGGTAGAGGGTGAGCGGTACCTGGGAGAAGGAGATACCAGAGAGGTCCCGGAAGGGAAAATTCGGAATGTGGATCGGTGTCAGGGCAGGGCCTGGTTCAGCAATCGTGTGTCCAAGAGCCTGTGCAAGGGTATATCCGTCACCGGTGGATCCCGTTGCAGGATAGGTAGATCCCCCGGTTGCGAGCACAACTCCGGTACCATGATAGGTATCTATCCGGGTGGTAACCATAAATCCGGATGCATCATGACTGATGGTAAGCACCGGCTCACTGGTATGGATACTGACCCCGGCCTCCTCTGCTTCTTTGAGCAGGACACTCAGGATATCCCGTGCCTTTCCTGATTCCGGGAAATATTTGCCATTGCCATCATCACGAAACTGCACTCCCCGGTCCAAAAAAAACCTGATGAGCGTGTCATTTGAGAAATGCATGAGAGCAGGTCTGATAAATTTTCCATGATCCCCGTAATGGGATATGAATTCAGATATCGGTCCGGTATGTGTCAGGTTACACTGGCCTGAACCGGACAGGAGGAGTTTTCTCCCGCATGATGGCATCTTTTCGAGGAGAAGAGTCTCAAGCCCGCCTTGTCCTAAAAGCAGAGAGCAGAAGAGTCCTGCCGGACCTCCGCCGATAATGATAATGGCATATGATTTCATTGGTGTATGGCCTGTCTGTTCAAACGATCTGATGATCTTGTATTTTCCAACCTGATTTTTGCTCTGATCAGTCGGTGTGGATGAATTCATTACCTCTGGTGATAAGATAAACCGTGTGGTACTTGCTGGTACAGAAGGTTGACAAGATGAAAAAAAGTGTTCTCATGATCCTTTCCGGCTGTCTTGTTGTTCTCTTATTCTGCAGCCCTGGTTTTGGTGACATAAACGCAAATCCCCCCTCTTCCCCGGTGAAACTCATCTTCATTCACCATTCTGTCGGGGAGGGCTGGTTATCTGATGATAATGGTGGTCTTGCGAAAGCCCTGGGTGAGAATAACTATTTTGTCAGTGACACCTATTATGGCTGGGGTCCGGATGGAATCGGTGACCGGACAGATATACCGGACTGGCTCGAATGGTTTGGGTATCCTGAAAATACGAACGTATTGAATGCCCTCTATACTGAATCAGACGATGATGCTGCCGGATGGGACTATTATAACCGGCCATTCCCGGATC
>CAYWHV010000134.1:0-6792 GCA_964458045.1 uncultured Methanospirillum sp. | reverse complement strand
GGTTCCAGAATCACGGTTTTCATATCGGTTGTCTCATTGATAGCCCGGGCAAACTCCGATACATCCTGCTTGATTTTATCAAAGGTATTGTAATGAATCGGGATAACAATCGGAGCTCCGATAAATTCTGCGGCCATCATCCCTTCCCGTGGCCCCATCGTAAATCTTCCTCCGATTGGGATAAGAGCAACATCAGGGCGGTATAACTCACCAATAAGACGCATATCTGAAAACAGCCCGGTATCTCCGGCATGGTAGACCGTTACCCCGTCCATCCGGATCACAAAACCGGCTGCACTCCCGCCGTACATCCCGATACCTTCGTCTTCTATCCAGGATGAGTGAAGAGCCTGGGTCATGGTAAACGAAATACCATCCACAAGAATAGTCCCGCCGATATTCATTGCTTCAGTGATACACCCCTTCCCCCGAAGGTAGTGAGCAATCTCATTATTCGTGATAATCGGGACCGGGTAGGATGCGGCGATACCCATATGGTCAGCATGGGCATGAGTGACTGCAACAAGATCCGGGTTGACCCT
Source organism: uncultured Methanospirillum sp. (assembly GCA_964458045.1). GTDB lineage: Archaea > Halobacteriota > Methanomicrobia > Methanomicrobiales > Methanospirillaceae > Methanospirillum. Next base: position 6,250 of record CAYWHV010000134.1, on the reverse strand, counting down.
TATATCACCATCCGGGATAAAGGGATCGATCAGGATGCATTTTGAACCCTGCAGTACGACGCAGGCATGACCAAGATACGTGATCTTCATAAAAAAATATCAGGTGATATCGATCAGCTCTGCTTCGGTGATATCAATGGACTCGCCAAAGGCATCCTTCGTTGCAGAGGAGGTCATACTCTCGGTCAGGTCACGGTCTTCCATAACATCACGGATGCGTTCCAGGTACTGATCCATCTCCCGGTCAACCATGGCCTCAAGAACATGCCGGTACTCACGCAGCGTCGAAGGGCTGATTCCCAGTTCTTCGCTGATCTCCTTCATGGTCTTGCCGGATACGAGCAGATGTTCCATCTGGTTCCGGTCAAATGGCATTTTAAAGTCCAGTTCACGGAAGAGTTTCATCCTTACACGGGCACGGGCGACCGTCTTTGAGAGTTTTTCATCTCCAAGTTCTCTCGCAATCTCCGTGTCGTTTTTCCCCGCATAGTAGGCACACACCAGCTTTGCCAGCTGAATAGGTTTCAGCTTCGTTTTGAAGAAGCCCTGGTCCAGGAGTTCACGCATGATGAGTGCAATCTCCCGTTCAACCGCATCGCTGTCACGAAGGGTGCCGTGGATCTTCTTCATCGGTTCCACAATTTTTGTGTTACCGGTCATATTTGCGAACAGTTGTAACAGCTGTTCTTTCTTTGCAACCTCTTCAGGCATGAGGAATCACACACATTAGGGATACCGATATAGATACAGCTGAAATTATTTAAGTTTGTTGGAATTTTTGCGTAAAATGACCGCAATCTATTATATGGTCCGGGCAGATGAGGCTAAAATGAGCACCGCAGATCCGGTTTATGACAGGACAGGGTTTATCAGTATCCTGAAAGCCGGGCTGAGTTAGGGCAGGTACAGAAGAAAATCTTCATCGTAGATGAGAGCAATATGTATCCCGGTTTGTGATCCCAGATGAGCGATGTCTTTGATAATGTGATGGATCTGGCAAAACGCAGAGGGTTTGTCTGGCCAACGACGGAATGCTATGGCTCAGTGGCAGGGTTTATCGATTACGGCCCTCTTGGTACGCTGGTCAAACGTCGTATCGAAGACCTCTGGCGCCAGTTCTATGTTATATCGGAAGGATATTATGAGATAGAATGCCCGACCATCGGCCAGGAGGCCATGTATATTGCATCCGGGCATGTGAAGGGTTTTTCTGACAAGATGTGCCAGTGTCCGGCATGTAACGAATACCTGCGGGCCGATCATGTTGCAGAAGCCCACAATATACCAAATGCTGCCACCCTCTCCTGTGAGGCACTGGCAGAAAAGATCTGCACACTCCCCTGTCCGGCCTGTAATGAGGTTCTTGGAAAGGTTGATGTATTTACCTTTAACCTCATGTTTCAGACGACCATCGGACCGGGTTCCCAGCGGAAAGGATACCTGCGGCCTGAAACAGCCCAGGGTATCTTCGTGGACTTCGGCCGGCTGCTCCGGTTCTACCGGGATAAGCTTCCCTTTGGAACGGTGCAGATCGGGAGGTCATACCGGAATGAAATCTCGCCTCGTCAGGGTATGATCCGGCTTCGTGAATTCACCCAGGCTGAGGCTGAGATCTTTGTCCACCCGGAGATGAAAGACCACCCGAACTTTGCCAGGTATGCAGATTATGCATTCCCGCTTCTCTCATCAGAGCAGCAGCTGGGGGGCCTTGAGGCAAAGACCTATACCATGAAGGATGCGGTGGCAGAGGGAATCATTGCAAATGAGTATGTCGCCTACTACCTTGCCCTGACACACGAACTCCTGGTGAGTGTCGGAGTAATCCCAGAAAGGCTCAGATTCCGCCAACACCTGCCGGATGAGCGTGCCCATTACGCAGAAGACTGCTGGGATGCTGAGATTCTCTCCGAACGGTTCGGATGGGTTGAGACGGTCGGTATTGCAGACCGGACTGATTATGACCTGAAGGCCCATGCAGACCAGAGTGGCGACTCTTTTACCGCATATATCCAGTTTGACGAGCCACGAAGAGAGAAGAGGCGTGTCATCAATGCCAACATGGGTGTGCTTGGTCCAAAATACCGGGGGAAAGCAAAAGCTATCTCTGATGCCCTGCAGGAGGGAACTCCCGGACCGGATGGTGCAACCGTTGTCGTAGACGGGGAAGAGATCTTTGTCCCGGCTGACCTGTACGAGGTGAAAGAAGAGGAGGTTGATGTCCGTGGTGTTGATGTACGGCCTCATGTCATCGAGCCCAGTTATGGGATTGACCGGATGATCTATGCCGTCCTTGAGCATTCGTACTTTGAAGAGGAGGTCGAGGGTGAGGTCAGAAAGGTCATGCGGTTCCCAAGCCGGGTTGCACCGGTGCAGGCTGCCATATTCCCACTCATGGCCCGTGACGGTCTTGATGTCATAGCAAAAGAGATAACCCGGACTCTTCAGATGCAGGGGATCCTTGCCGAATATGATGACTCCGGAGCAATCGGTCGCCGGTACCGCAGGCAGGATGAGATCGGGACGCCGTTTGCCGTGACGGTTGACTATGACTCACTTGAGGACCAGACGGTTACCCTTCGTGACCGGGACAGCATGCAGCAGGTCCGGATTCCCAAGGACCAGCTCGCTGATCTGATCCCAGCCCTTATCAGGGGCAAAAGCTCATTCTCTTCACTCATCTGATGGAATATATCTCCCATCCTTTTGTTGTCCCCGAGACAATGGAGAAGAGAACATACCAGTTCTCCATCTCCATGAATGCTCTCGAGGGAAACACGCTTGTCGTCATCCCGACCGGCCTTGGAAAGACGGCAATTGCGCTCATCGTTGCAGCGTCCCGCCTGTACCAGAACGGGGGGAGAGTGCTGATGATGGCCCCGACAAAGCCCCTGGTCGAGCAGCATCTTCGCTATTTTCAGGCACATATTGCCATTCCCGGTAATGACAAGACTAAACTTGCGATGTTCACCGGTGAGGCATCTCCGGAAAAGCGGACCGCAGAGTGGATGGCGGCATCGATGGTCCTTGCAACTCCGCAGGTCATCAAAAACGATCTCATCGCCGGACGGTATGATCTCACCGATGTCTCGCTCCTGATAGTGGATGAAGGTCACCGGGCAGTCGGAAATTATGCCTATGTCTTTTTAGCCGAACGGTACATGCAGACCGCGAAAGATCCGCTCATCCTTGCGATGACTGCGTCTCCGGGCGGGAACAAGGAGAAGATCTCCGATATCGTCGAAAACCTGCATATCAAGGCGGTTGAGAGCAGGACCGAGATTGATCCGGATGTGAAGCCCTATGTCCATGAGAAGGAGGTTGAGATCATCCATGTTGACCTCCCGCCTGAGCTGAAAGCAGCTCTCGATGACCTGAAAGCGCTCGTTGCAGAACGGCTTGACCAGCTCAAACAGGCAGGATTCCCGGTCACTGACCAGGCCTCCCTTTCGATGAAGGCACTCCAGGAGATCTCTGCCATCATCCAGCAGCGGATTGCAGAACGGGATGCATCAGGCTTTGCTGCGGCCAGTATCCATGCTGAACTGATGAAACTCCGGCATGCCATTGGGCTTGCAGAGTCACAGGGCTGTATGGTTCTGAAAGCTTACCTCAATAAACTCCTTGCCGAGGGGAATGCACCGGGCGGGTCAAAGGCATCAAAACGGATTGCCTATGATCCCCGGTTCATGAGGCTGCTGAACCGGTCCATCGAATGGAAGGAGGAATGCCACCCCAAACTCCTCATACTCCCTGAACTGGTCAGGTCCATCCTTGAAGAATCGCCGGAGACCAGGATCATCATCTTTGCGACCTACCGGGACACGGTCAAGATGGTTGTCGATACCCTGCAGGCAGTAGGAATTTCTGCAGAGCGGTTTGTCGGGAAGGCAAACAAGGACCAGGAGAAAGGCCTTTCCCAGAAGAGACAGATTGCAACCATCAGCCGGTTTCGTGAGGGAGAGTTTTCCGTCCTTGTTGCCACTTCAGTCGGAGAAGAGGGTCTGGACATCCCGTCAACCGACGTGGTCATCTTCTATGAGCCGGTCCCTTCTGAAATCCGGAGTATCCAGCGGAAAGGGCGGACCGGGCGTCACAGTACCGGACGGATCATCGTTCTGGTCACCAGGAAGACGGCAGATGAGACCTTTCAGATAGTATCCAGAAGAAGGGAGAAGGCCATGGCAACCGGCATGAAACACCTGACCGGCCATGAGAAGAAGATACTCCAGACTGCCCTTCCTCTTGACCAGGATGAACTACAGAAAGCGAAAGCGGCACAGGAGGAGTTTTTTTCCGGCCCGAAGATCATCATCGATGACCGTGAACTGGTCTCAAAGGTTGCCGAGCATCTCTCATCTGCCGGGGCAGTCATCCGTATCGAGCGGCTGTTGCAGGGTGACTACAAGATCGGTGACCGTATCCTGGTTGAGAGAAAGACATCACGTGACTTTGTGGACAGTCTTATCGACCGGGATCTTCTGGATCAGCTGAGAGACATGGCACGGGTCTGCCCAAAACCGGTCCTGATAATCGAAGGTGGTGACATCTATGCCCAGCGGGATATCCACCCGAATGCTATCCGGGGGGCTTTAGCGGCAATTTCTGTCACCATGGGAATCACCATCTTTCAGACAAGGGATTCGGGTGATACTGCAGATCTGCTCCTGGTTCTTGCACGCCGTGAAGAAGAGAACGGATACAAGGAACGGGGGTCCAGCCAGAAGGAAGCATATGAGAGTCTTGCAACCGCTCAGGAAGCAATCATGAGTGCATTCCCGGATCTTGGGCCTAAATACGCCCGTGCCCTGCTCACCGCTTTTGGATCGCTCAAAGCAATCATTGATGCGGAAAAAGAAGAACTCCTAGAGGTCCCGGGTATCGGGGCAAAAAAAGCGGAGATGATTTACGAGTTGTCCCGTCGTCCATACCCGTAATGGAGAAGGGCATACGCTTCAGCCCCTTTTTTAACGGATTCCATCAGGGCAAGGATCCGGGTACTGTCCCGTTCCTCGCGTGCCTGGATAAGCAGGGTACGAAGGGTCAGGGCAAACTCGTCTTCGAGGCCGCCTGGTGCAACCGGTTCCTGCACCGCTCCATCCGGGCCGGACCTGGGAGATGAAACCGGAGCTGGTCGTTTTGTATTCTGATATTGCACAGCCTGTTCCTCCCGGCATACCACACAGAGGGTCTCCCCTTTATACTCAAAGAGCGGGGAATGGCAGACAGGACAGGATTTTGAGAGCATTTTTCCTCCCTTCAGGAGGTACTCAGCCATTATCTCATCAGGACTTTTTGTTTCAGTCATCGGTCAGTACTGTTTTATGGGGTGGGGGTCTACTTATAAGCGAAGGTTCACGCAGGTGAGAATATGCCAACTCCAGAACAAACCATCGATATCTGTATCCAGATGTTATCTGCCATTATTGACGATGGCACCATCCCCAGAAATATCCGCCGTGTAGCAGACGAGACCCGCACTATTCTTCAGAACCAGGATCGCCAGCTTGGCCTTCGGGCAGCAGAGGCAATTTCTAAGATTGATGAAATCAGCAGCGACCCGAATATGCCAGGACATGCACGCACCCGCGTCTGGGAACTGGTCTCACAACTTGAGACTGTACCGCTCGATTAAATTCACATACTCTTTTCGGAGGAGAGAACATCTTCTCCAGGGCATTTTATTCATACAGTGCACGTGATTTTTATTCACCAAGCACGGTTACCATAAGATGCCGGTCACGCCGTTCCCGGGTGTCAAGTTCGAGCAGGACTATCTGCTGCCAGGTTCCGAGGACAAGAGCACCATCCCGTACAGGAACAGTCAGAGACGGGCCAACCATGGCTGCCTTTACATGTGACCTGCCATTTCCGTCACCCCACCGGCTGTCATGGGCATAGATGATATCAGACGGGGCAGAGACCGACAAAGCCCGCGAAAGGTCTTTTAAAACGCCGGGTTCATACTCGATGGTCGTCACTGCTGCCGTTGACCCGATAACAAACACGTGACATATCCCTGTTTTTACCCCTGATGAGCGGGCAATCTCCTGCACCTTGCCGGTGATATCAACGATATCTCCTTCTCCTCTGGTTGAAAGCGTAATCGATCCGGTTGTACTCATATCATGACAATGGTACTTCGGATGCAAGATAGTTACTAAAAAAGGGAACGGAAAAAAGGTTACTCAAGCTTCTTGATGACTTTATTTGCAATCTTGAGGGCGCAATAGTCACCGCACATGGTGCAGGC
>CAYWHV010000133.1:0-6834 GCA_964458045.1 uncultured Methanospirillum sp. | reverse complement strand
GCCCCATTCTGCCAAAATGGCGGTACGTTTCTGAAGTCACGCTGGCATATCTGACCAGATTCTCTCCGGCCCTTCCTATACGTAGTATCGTCCTGGTTCCCGGCATTCCATCTTTTGACCGGATGATACGGGCAGCAGTATCATTCCGTCCGGTCCCCCACAATGCCCGGGCATCACGAAATGTAACTCCGTCTTTTGTGATGGAGAGATACACCGGATGAGAGGCTTTCCCGGTGATGACGATGGCACCATAACCGGCTGACCTGATAGCAACTGCCGTCCGGCCCCCCGCATGACTCTCACCCAGGTTTCCGGTCAATGGGGACTTAAACATGGCAACACATTTCGAAGCGAGAGGGAAGAGTGCTGTAGCAACTCCGACGGAAAATATAATCGGATTTTCCGGTCCCAATGGATCAGCCCCCTGCGGGCAGCATTCCTCCAGCAGCCTGATAGCTGCTCCGGCACCACCAAGTCGTTCTTGAAAAAGATCGGGCCTTTCTTCTGTATGAAATGACCACGAAGAGAGATCAATAAACAGAACCCGTGATAACATTGCATCAGGACTCATCAGCCATCAACTCCTGCAGTTCAATAACCTCATACGGGCAGTACTGTGCACAATACCCACAATAAATACAGATGATGGGATGGTTCTCCTCATGATCCCAGGATATTGCCCCGAGGATGCACCCTTCCAGGCATTTTTTACACCCGGTGCACTTTTCTTTATTGAGGGTAACTCCTCCACCCTGACGAGGAAGGAGAGCCCCTTCAGGACAGAGATGAACACAGGGAGGATCCTGGCATGCCCGGCACACTCTCACCGAAAAACCCCGCTCAATCCCCCCGACTGAACTTACATGAATTGCAGATTTGGATACTCCGCCAAATCCCAGCCTTCGGGTACAGGCAAACATACAGGACTGACACCCGACACACCGGTCAGCATCGATGACAGAGAGCCGTTTTTTTGGCATATGATGAAATGGAAATCAAAGGTAATCAATATTCGTGAAAACCTGGTGAAAATCAGATTTAAAAGTGAAAATCTAAAAATTAGATTTTTTCGGCTCTATTTAAAGTACACACTTCAGAAAGGCCATCATTCCCGTCAACCAAAAGAATCAGTTCAATCACCTTGTCATCGACAATGAAACCAGTATTATATCCCTTGTCATAATCCGCAATATACAGGGTTTTCATATCCTGACCGATTATTCCTGAGAATGGATACTCCTTATGCCCATTTATTCCTTCTTCATACAGGGTTCCATTCAATACCCGACCGTTCTGCTCAAGTATGGCAAGGGTGTAGGTAAATGTGCCTTCACCGATGTAACCAACATCGGAATGGTGACCAACAGATGTCCCCGTCCAGTTACCCAGAAGTTGAGGCTCGGAAGCTTGCTCTCCTGACACCAGTGATATTCCGGTGAACAAAACAAGAAAAACAAAAACGAAACCAGAAGTTACCTTCATATTGTTTTTTCAGGTTATGAAAGATATAAAACTATTTATCTGGTTGAATAATAACCCGAAAAAGTTTGAGGGCCGTAAATTTTTAATTTACGACAATTCTAATCAGATCTACTGAAAAGAAAAAAGATTAATCAGATGTATCTTGGTTTCAGAGATAACATCCGGGGAGTGTATAAGGGTCTGAATGGTTTTCCTGCAGTCTCTTCACTGATCATCTCAATCAGTTTTTCAGCAGTGCAGGTGATCTTATGTGGTTTATTTGGCTCAGATTCAGAACGGACAGTAACAGTAAGGTTTCCGGAGTTCATCTCTGAGTCTCCGACCACGATCACATATGATACCCAGTCCATTCCTGCTGCCCGGATCTTTTTATTCAGGGAATCGTCACGGTCATCAATATCTGCCCGGATCCGTGCTTTGGTAAGTTTTTCTGCAAGGTCTTTTGCATACCCAAGATGATTGTCGGTGACCGGAATAATCCTGACCTGGGTTGGATTCAGCCAGGTGGGGAGATGGGCAACCTTCTGATTGACCGTGTTTTCAAGAATTGCACAGAACACCCGCTCAACTGAACCGGTTGGGGAACAGTGGAGAATTGGTGGGAACACTTCTGTTCCATCAGCAAGATGATATTTAATACCAAACCGTTTGCTGCTCTCAACGTCAATCTGAACCGTCGGGTTTTCAATCGGCCGGTTCTGCCCGTCGATTGCAGCAAGGTCAATCTTTGCAATCCAGTAATGTACCCGGTCTGACAAAGTTTCAATCAGAATCGGAACGCCGGAGTCTTTTACAATCTTCCTGATCCATCCTTCATACTCTGAATAGAATTCCTCGGTGCAGCGGAATACTGCCACCAGCTGGGTCCCGAAGTCACGTCCCGTCTGCCACCCGATGGCAAGCTGCTCTTCAAAACAGGTGAGGGCATTCTCAAGATCCTTGCACAGGGAATGCATATCAGGCATGGTAAAGGCACGAAGTCTTTTCAGACCAATAACCTCTCCCTTCTGTTCATGACGGAATGAGTAGGTCGAAAGCTCGTACATCTTCATTGGCAGATGGTTGGGTGAGATATGCATACTCCGCATAGTGGTAAACATACCAAAACAGGCAGCGAACCGGAGCATCATATTCCGGTTACCAGACTTGAACCTATACTGCCGCTCACCAAACTTATCTGCATGCTCAAAGATTGCTTTGTCTGCAAGGTCATACATGACCGGAGTCTCAACCGGACTTGCACCATAGTCAAGAACCAGGGAAAGTGCATAATCTGCTAAAAGATCACGAACCAACTTCCCACGGGGGAGCCAGCGGAGATGACCAACATCTGATACCGGTTCATAATCCACGAACTCCTTGGAACGCATCAGATCAACATGGACCGGTTCTCCACCAACCGGCACAGCAGTTCCGACCTCTTTTTTAATAAGAGCGGCAAACGGAGAGTCATCCATGTATTCCTTGACATCATGGACGGTGCCTTCGGGTGTAAGAACAAAGAATTTATGTTCGATATGTTTCTTCTCCGGTTTCACCGCATCTTCAGACGGGGAAATAGATCTGGAGAGTTCTGAAAGGGGATGCCCTTTGCAGGAAAGGGAGAAGGATTTGTACCAGCCGAACGGAGCTCGTTTTACTTCGTATCCTGCTTTTTCAAGGGATTCTTCGATGGTCTTCAGGGCTGCTACTGCAAGGTCCGGTGCTGCAAGGTCAGAGGAGAGGTGTGCATATGGATACACCATAACCCGGTTACATTCAACCTTACCAGCCATCTCACCGATAGCGGTGACCGTCTGACCGATGACATCATCGATACCATCAGCATCCGGTGACTCTACCGCACAAAATGCCACCAGGGCATCATCGAGGCGGTCAGCCGGATTACAGGGATCCTCTGCAAATTTGGTTTTCTTCTTCGCTTCATATTCAATGAAATCAGAGTGTATTAAAAGAAGGCGCATGAATCAGGTCTCCACGTACAATATCCATATATGTTGATGTTTCTCGTGTATAAAACCCGGGTAGGTTCCATCTATGTGAACAAATGTTTCTCAAAAAGAAATGTATTGAAGATATGATTAATTCAGGTTCGTTTTCTATTCTCGTAGTATCGTGAAAGCGTGGCTTGTCGCTGATTAAAGTATTTTGCATCCTGTTTGGTATTATACGGACAGAGTGCCCGCTCGGTCGTGTAAAAGACCAGCTGACCAATAGGCATACCGGCATGCATCCTGACCGGGCGCTGATTTACATTACACATCTCAAGGGTGATGGACCCGGCAAATCCAGCATCTATCCACCCTCCGGTCTGATGCAGTTCAATACCAAGCCGTGCAATGCTGCTCTTTCCCTCGATACTGGCAACAATGTTATCAGGAAGGCTGATAGCCTCCATTGTTTCTGCCAGAACAAACTGGCCGGGATGCAGAACGATGCTCTCGGCAGTCATCTCCTCAGTCCCGCCGGTCACGGTATCGCGGGTATAGGGATCGATGACCTCATCACTAGGCGTATACCAGACAAAATGATTTCCAAGCCTGATATCAATCGAATTTGGTTGTATTAACTCCGGATTATACGGGTCAATGCCGATATAGCCACGCTCAATGCGATCCGTTATCTGCCAGTCAACAAGGATCATGTACCGATCTGTTGTTTCCGATTACTGTTTATCATTATGATCAGGGTCTGTGCGATCAGGCCCGGAAGAGTTCTGCTCTCCCTCTGGTGGTACGAAATGCCACTCAGAACGCCTGAGAAGACCATGAATGGTGCTGCACTCACGCCATGTCAGATTACACCGCCCAAGTACCCGTCGAATCAGGGTCATAGTCGATTCCCGTTTGAACCCCGGATGATCCACAAGGTCCAGGTACTGGTCAATATGGTCATAGAGATGATTCATCTCTTCTACTGTCGCCAGAGGGATAACCGCTTTTGGAAGATTTGCCAGTTCATAGCAGATGACCCCCACCGCATGAGAGAGGTTGATGATGGAATAGATGGGTGATGTCGGAATGGTGCAGATGATATCTGCCCGCCTCACCTCTTCATTTGAGAGTCCCCAGTTTTCACGTCCGAAGAGAATAGATATCGTCCCTTCCAGATCTCCAATAAGATCACGAAGTTCTTTAGGAGAATAAAAAGGCATTCGTGTCGGATGACAGGCAGAATACGACAGTGATCCGGTTGTGGCAATCACACGATGCGAAGTTGCAAAGACCTCATCCAGAGTCATCACGGTTGCATGTTCAAGTACGTCATCCGCGTGTGATGCCCGGATCTTTGCTTCGTTTCCGATGGTACAGGGATTGATGAGGATAAGATCGGTAAACCCGAAGTTTTTCATCACCCTGGCAGCAAATCCTACATTTCCCTCATATAGCGGTTCGACAAGGACAATCCGTATATGGGGCATTGATTACTGAACTGCCTGGACGGTCTCAAGAAGGGTCTTTGCACCCTTATCATAGACTGCATTTCCAACAACTATCGTGTCAGCATATTTTGCCATCTCTGCAGCTTTCTCCGCTGAATCGATGCCACCACCATAGTAGAGAACCGCATGGTCGATAGCTTCGCTTGCACGTTTAACGACCTCAGGGTTTCCATACATCCCGCTGTATTCAATGTATACAATAGGGAATTTGAAGAAATGATCAGCGATGGAAGCATATGCAGCAACTTCTTCAGCAGTAATGCCGCAGTCTGCCCCGGTCACTCTCCCTACTGCAGAGTTCGGATTTAACACGATGTATGCCTCGGGAATTACCTTATCCCAGACAATGTCCGGGTTCATTGCCCATTCACGGTGTTTCCCGACAATCCACCTGGCATCAGCGGTATTCATCACGCTTGCTACGTAGAGCAGATCGATGCCGTGAAAAATTACTGATTCAGGTCCGGCTGGCTCAACGACTAACGGAAGCCCATATTCTTTCACCTGGTCACGCAGCTGTGACATGTTGTCTTTGGTAATATTGAGCGTACCTGAAAGGATGAGGGCGTCTGTTCCGCTTGTTGCAATTTCTGCTATCTCGTCTTCGGTGAGATGTTTGTCCGGGTCAAGCTTGGTAACGTGAGCCCAGGTCTTCCATTTTGTATGCATATATGCCTGTCCTCAAAAGTGCTGTACATCTTCATTAGTTCTGACTGAAAAACGTTCGGGAGATCAGGGGATCAAACCCTTGCAGCAGTCTGCAGCTTTTTCAGATGATCTCTGGATAAACCACCTAATTTTGCGACCTGTGCTGCATCTGCAGAGATCAGGGATTTTTTATCAAAGATACCTGCCTGATACAGATGCTCCAGAATAGAATCTCCGACCCCGGGGATGGCAGTGAGTTCAGTTTTCCCTGATTCAAAAGCCTTTTTCGAAATCTTCACCGGATCCGGTTTTCCTAAGGACTGAGTAATCAGGGTTGCGTGCTTTCCAACCGTCTCAATGGAGATACCGGTCTTAAACGAGAGGTATGCCGGATGAGCAGAGGCAATATCCTCGGGAGTTAAAAATCCCGCTTCCTGGTATCGTTTCAGGGACACGGCAGGAACACCAATGTCTCTGAGCTGGTTTTTCGCTACCAGGGAGACAGCCTCACATTTTAAGGTCGTTGCTTCTTCTTCTGACAGGCCGGTCTTTTTCAATGATTCAACAGTTGCCAAGGCAATGTCTCCGATACAGTTGATCCCTGATTCGGTAAACCCATTCATGACCTTGGTGTGACTCCGGCCACGTTTTGGGGGAACAAACTGCTTCATGAATTTTTTACATTCCGACCTTCTCCGGATAAGATCGAGAACATCATTCGCTTCATGAATTAACGTTTCAGCCTGTTTTTTGGTGACCCCGAGCTTTTTGATCAGAACTGCCGGCTCCAGTTTTGAGAGTTCATACAATGAAAATATCTTTACATCAAGGAGTTTCTGCTGCAGCGCCTCGGTCATCGTTGGCATTTTCGCATAATGCTCCTTCTGCTGCTCAATGAGCTGGCAGAGCGGACATCCCATCTCCCAGGGCCGGGTACCTTTTGCGATAAGACTGACATGGAAAAGATTGTGAATCTCACAGACATTCTTGGTCCTGACCGCTGACCCCCACATTGTTCCTGGAAGAGAGATATTGCACGTACAGTCCGGGTACCCATTGCATCCGATAAATTGAGACCCGCCCTTTCGCCGGATACGGAGATCCTTCCCACATACCGGGCATGGTCCGATGGTCAGTTCCTCATCGGTCTGACCCATGATCTCCTGGCCGATGACTGCCTCATTTGGCTCAAGTTCATCAAAGACCTGGTGAAGCATCTTTCTGGAGTCGTCAACCACCCCCTCACGTGACATATTTTTGAC
>CAYWHV010000132.1:3804-6876 GCA_964458045.1 uncultured Methanospirillum sp. | reverse complement strand
TTGAGGATACAGGGGAAGAGATTCTCATGATGGGTTATGATGAGATTGTGACCGCTTTTCAAGAAGTGTATACTGATGAACCACGGTCCACCAGCCCCCATCAGATATCGAATTTTATCTCAGGAATGAAACCTGGAGATAAAGTCGTGGTAAATAAAGGCAAACAGAGTATCCTTGCATATGGAGAGGTAGTATCAGATCCCACATTTGATTCAGGAGATAAAAGTAAGATAATCCGAAAGGTAATATGGGAACAAAGTAATGTTGAGATTCCAATTCCTGATTCAATAAAAGGAAAATTCCTGCCGACTTTAATCGAACTAAAAGAGGGTGAATATAAACTCCTCACCGGTTCAGAACAGAAATATTGGGGCATATTACCCTCAGAAGGTTCAAGTAAACCAGGGACTGAACTCTTCTATTGGGATACCTGGAGAGATAAAGGAATTGTAACTACCAGTTTTTGGAAGGACTTCATCGCTTTACAAGGTAAATCTCTGTTAGAATTCAGTGAAGAAGAGTATACTAAAGCTTTTCGGGACTTCTATCAGGATAAATCCCACTCTGATATGATCTGGAAATTTATGGCCCAGATGCAAATAGGAGATAAAATTATTCTTAATCGGGGAAAAAGAACAATTTTTGCCGTTGGTGAAGTTGAATCTGGTCCATACCTTTCAGAATCAGGGGATGCATTGGAGAGAAAAATAAAATGGACTCCATTATCTGAAGAGATAGTACTACCAGAAGGGGTGAAAAATAAATTTTCCCGCTATATCATACCCCTCACTCCTGAAGAATATCAACAAATCATCCAGTATGAACCCCTCGCCGAAGAATATCAACGTCTTGACAGGTCATCCTCTATGGCCCGCCAGGGACCGGAAAGACCTATCATTCGAATAAATACATTGATACGAAAATAAAATCACTTCCAAAAGACATTGATCCAACGGTAGATATCAACCGAAACTTTTACTGGTTCACTATCAATCCAAACCGATGGGATCCTGAAAATCTCTGGAAAGTGGAAGAAGTCGATCTTTGGTATGGGAATATGAAGGCAGCCTTTTCAGAGATTGAAGAATCTGATCTGGTATTCTGCTACGTTTCCGGAGCAAATTTTCACCGATTTACTGGTATTGCAACCTGTATCAGGAAGACTTTCACCCCCGACGGCATCCCCCAGGTCTTCCTTAAGGGAATCCGGAAGATAGACGGTCCGGATTGGAAGACAATGAAAAGTGATGGTATTCTATCCACTTCTCTTCCGGTCAGGACAGGAGCGAGGGGAACCCTTTTTTCTCTTAACTCTGAGGAAGGACTTCGAATTCTCTCGATGAATGATATCTCTCTTGGCGAATTGGGTATTGAACGGCAGATATCAATAAAGGAGACAAAGCCCAGGAATGCAATTACATTCCATCCCTCATTCTCATACGAAGAATTTATCGAAGGAATTATGCCTAATGTTGGTACTGACGGAACTATTCAATACCAGGTTAAAGAAGGTATCTTCAAATCAGTCTGCCGGACGGCTTACAATTCGCTCCTTCATCATCTAAATATTGAGAAGAAATGGAATGCAGATACTGATATTCCCGAATTATCACAGGATGAAATAGACCTGATCAATACCCGGTCATCAGAGTTCCCTCATTTTCTCATGATTGATGAGATTAACCGGGGTGATATTTCACGAATCTTTGGTGAACTTATTACCCTTCTGGAGAAGGATAAGCGGGCAACCGGTAAAAATGAATTACGTGTCATTCTTCCCTATTCAAGAACACAGTTTGCAATCCCTCCCAATTTGTTCATTGTTGGAACAATGAACACCGCTGATAAATCCATTGCTCTCGTCGATGTAGCCTTAAGAAGGCGGTTTGGGTTCATCGAAATGCTCCCCGATCAGACAACGCTTCGCGAATACCTCTCTCATGACAGTCTTGAGATTCAGAAGGTCTTCACGCTTGCAATCGAGGTACTAGAAGAGATAAATAACAGGATCATACGTGAATTTGACCGTGATCATCAAATTGGCCATAGTTATCTCATGCGCCTGAAGGAATGCGATTCCCGGGAAGAAGCAGTATCAGAGTTTTGGTCAATCTGGTATGATGAGATGATGCCGCTCCTTCAGGAATACTTCTATGATGCACCCACCAGGCTTCATGCAGTCATCGGCGATGGGTTTGTTGAATTCAATACCCATTCCCTTATCATACATCCGGCAAAAGATGAGGAAGAATTCCTCGATGCGCTTGAAAGCATCCTGAGCACTGATACAGAATGAATAATGCGGTTGCAACGGTTTTTGAATGGGAGCGGTATTCCTACATCATCAATCCCAGGAATTCCTTTATTAACCGGACCTTTTATCTCTCCCAGTCCTTTCTTGATTCACTCGAAACAATAGACCCAGACCAGAAATACTTCACCATCACCAGGGACCAGATAAAGTTTAAACAACAGGTCGGAGTTATTCGAATTGATGGATTTACTATACAGATATTCCCTAAACTCTTCAAAGACCGGTACATAGAGCACCAGGAAATTATCGCGAAAAATCTTGCCGTCATGCTCTCCTATGGGATTATTCCATCCCCACCGGTTAGGATGGCGGGACTGGATACGGAAGATCTCGACTTACTCGAGATATTCATCTACATTTTCGCGGAAAATCTTCTTAATCTTCTTTCAAATACCCAATCAAGAGAATACCTCACGAAGAAGGAATCGCTTCGCTATGTTCAGGAGAGAATCATCACACGGGAATACTGGAACCCTGCCAGGTTACATATCATCCCATGTAAATTTCATAAATTTTCCCATGATACGCTTATAAACCGGGCACTCAAGTATTGCTCAACACTCATGCTTCGGCAGACACGAAATCATAAGACCGTGTCATTACTCAAACAAATTTTGCAGATATTAGAACCAGTTGAATATACCCCTGTGACAGTTCATGAAGTCAGACATATTCAGATAAACCGACTAAACAGGGTTTATGAACCTTATATTACATTCTGTGATATTTACCTCTCACACACAACCATAGCACTTCAG
>CAYWHV010000132.1:0-3794 GCA_964458045.1 uncultured Methanospirillum sp. | reverse complement strand
GGTCACGGTACATGAGGTTTGCCATATTCAAATTACTCGACTTAATCAGCAATTCTCTCCATTCATCAAGTTCTGCGAATTCTTCCTCTCTCATATGACAATAACCCTTCAAGCCGCAACATCAGAAATTTTTTCTCTGCTAGTTCCGATGGAAAGGGTCTTTGAATCATTCATTGCCGGAGTAATCCTGCAGCATCCGCACATTCTCCCGAAAGGAATCTCTTGTAAGACTCAATATCATGCCGGCTACCTTGCCATGAACCATCGGGATCAGGGGTTATTCAAACTAAAACTCGATATCGTTCTCTTTCAGAAGAAACCATGTGCGGTCATTGATACAAAATATAAATTGCTCTCAGAGAAACGCACCCATGATAATGTAAATCAAGGCGATGTATACCAGATGTATGCGTATGGAGCAAAAACTGTTGCAGATACTATCATGCTCCTCTACCCTGACGATGGAGAATCTTTTTATCTCAATTGGAAGATGGAATATGACAACGGAAGACAGATTGATCTTCTCATCCGGTCGGTTACCTTATCCATTGATCTTATCAGGGAAATGGACACATTTATTAAACAACTCACCCATATTATCAACGAAGTCTGTACCGATAATCTCAATGGATATTCCGAAATACGTAATTTCGGCAATACTCCAACCATATCTCTGCAGACAGATTAAAATCACAACATTTAACTGAACATTACCCCAAGGATTTTGTATTCACATCGAACTGGAGTTGATCTTATTTCAGAAGAGAACCAAGATGACTTTTCACTCCTGCAGCTCATAGAATTTCGGAACCGAGAACTCAGTAAAACAGAAATCTGGATGCTGGATGAACAGAGCAGCCAGATCCCTCCTGGTCCTCAGCGTATCCGGGGAATAGCAGGTTCTGGAAAAACTCGGCTTCTCTGTCAGAAAGCAGCCTGGATGCATAAAGAACATCCTGACTGGGATATTGCCTATGTCTTCTTCACTCAGGCGCTGTATGATGAAATACATGAAAATCTGAAACGAACCATGGCAGGACTTGGGATACCCTGGAATGAGAAGAAACTTCAGATCCTTCATGCATGGGGTTCATGGCAACGGGAAGGATTATACCGGACCATCTGCACAAAACACCGATATAAAGCAAAAAACATCACCAACACGAAATATCTCTATGGTGAAGGACTTGCAGATCTTACGAAAGGGCTCCTGACCGACCTTCCCATCACTCCCCTCTTTGATGCCATTCTCATTGACGAAGGCCAGGATCTCGTATTCCAGAATCCTGACCTCCTGTATCAGAATAAACAGGCAATTTATTGGATGGCATATAGTGCTCTTCGAACCCCTGATCCGAAGAAACCAGAACTTCGCCGTCTCATCTGGGCATATGATGAGTATCAGAATATCAACAGTCATGCAATTCCCAGCGGAAAGGCAATCTTCGGAGAAGAAAAACCGTTCAAAAACCTCCTGATGGGATGGTATGAGGGTAATATTCCCAAGAATATCATCATGAAACGGTGTTACCGGACTCCCGGCCCGATTCTCATTGCTGCTCATGCTATCTGCATGGGAATGTTCTGCACCAGTGGGATGATAGCTGGTCCAACGTCAAAGGCAGAATGGGAAAACCTGGGCTATACGGTGAAAGGAACATTCCAGCCAGGAAAAGAGATCACCCTCACTCGCCCAACAGAGAACTCAAAAAATCCGATAACCCATTACGCAAATTATCCACTCATCGCCTTTGAACCGGCTACTTTTGAAGCTGAAGAGTTCTGTAAACTTGCCGAAAAGATCCATAATCTCATCTTCACTGAGAGGATTAATCCTTATAAACGGATTCTTGTCCTGTACCTCTGTGATCGTACACGGGGAGAACGGATTGGTCAATACCTGAACATGAAAGGTATTGATTATTATTATGCAGGGAACCCGGATCGGAACATTCCACCGGTTGATGATTATAAATTGCGGAAACCCCGGATCTTCTGGCAACAGAACTGTGTCACCATCGCTCACATGAATCAGGCAAAAGGGAATGAAGCTGATTTCGTCTTTGTCGCGGGTCTTGATGCTATTGGAGAAAAGGATCAGGAGATTAATGAAAGGAATTCACTTTTCACTGCTATGACCAGAACAAAAGGATTCCTTCACATGAGCGGTCTTGGTGACTACCCATTATATGCAGAGATCATGGCGGTCCTTCTCGCTATCGGGAATCAGCCGGACACGGTTTCCTTTACCTATCATGGAACACCGAAGACTCCGATCAATGTGGAGGAGAAATGAAAGTTACCCTCTTCACAGCAAACCCTTCAGAATTTGCCCATGAGAAGTCACAACTTCACGAGATTCTGTCAGTTCTTCATGATGATCAATCGAGTAAACCGGTATACATGCTCACAAATGTGGCCATTGGGAATCATGAGATTGATTGTCTTCTCCTTACTGAAAAAGGTCCTTTCCTTATCGATTGTAAAGCATACCAGGGAAGAATTTCCGGATGTGAGAATGGAAACTGGTATGTCCACCCATTCAATGGTGGATGTGTCGATGTCGGAAAGAATCTATTTCTCCAGGCAAAAAAACAGCGGTTTGCATTTCTTGACCGATGGGACAAAATCGCTAAGAAACATTTTGAAAAACAGATCCCAAAAGGACAACGTGCCTATTTCCGTGTCTGGCTTTACTTTAAACCAGGCAGTACATATGTCGATGACCGCCTCAATATGGATGCGGCCCGATGGTTTGGAGTTGTAACCAGGGATACCCTGATTGAAGAATTGCGTACATGCAATATACAATATCGGATTTCAGAACTTTCCTATGAGAAGATCCTGAATGAATTCGGGCTTTCAATTGCAGATGCAAAGGAAGTTACTGTAAAGATTAAACCGGATACTGATCCGGAACCAGTTCCTGAAGTTGAACCAGAAGTGGTTCCTGATCCAGAGAAGAGAGACGATGAAGATCCGAAGCCGGATGTTGAACCTGATGGTACAGATGAAAAACAGGTAGATGAGATTACTCCTCCCGAACCAACCGTCACTCCACAAAAATCATCCATCTCCATTCCGGTAGTGATTCAGCGTGGACCGATTCAGATTACCATTCCGATAAAACCGAAAAGTCGTCCTCCGGAACTCGTGAATGCAGTCAATGAAGCAAGCACGTATCTGGAGATGGACAGATTAGAGCAAGCTCTTAATCTCGCCAACTATGCACTCTCTCTTGATTTGTATGATAGAGAAGCACAGGATATAAAGTATGATATCTTGTACCGGCTGAAAAGAGGAGAAGAGGCGGAAGCGTTTATTGAAGAGATTTTACTTGGGGAATAATTTCCCTGTCACGAATTTTCAAAGATAGTATGCCACATGACATTTTCATTTTTCATGATCATGACGGATTTTTTCCGCTCCTTGAACAGGAATATGAATAGAAAGCGATTATGATAAGATTATCGATTATTAAACCTACAGAATTAAAATACTTCAGTATAGAGAACGATTATTTTACTACAAACCGAATTTGACACTTCAATCGGTGAGATAAAAAATGTCTAATCTTATATCTGTTCTTACAAAAATTGATGAAACAATTAAGGATATTGAAGAAATTTTTATTTTATCTAATACAGTTTATTCTTCACTCTCAAGTTCTGAAAGTTCTACATTAATGAGGAAGATAAAAAAAATTGCAAAAGATGTGATAAATACAAAAGACCTAATTATGAAAGATAGTTTTTTTAATTTTTTCCCTATTTACAATTTTTATGATGATTCTA
>CAYWHV010000131.1:0-6912 GCA_964458045.1 uncultured Methanospirillum sp. | reverse complement strand
TGAAGATCCAAACACGCTCCTTGACCGGTTTGAAAACGGGACCTTTCCTGATGTTGATCCTGGTACTCTGACCGGGCACCAGGACCTGCTCTACCGGAAGCTGGCCCTGGGTCTTGCAAACCGGGGTGATTATGAAACAGCGGCAGATATCCTCCTCAGTATTCCTTCGGAGGTCAGAAGCTATGACAGCACCCTTCTTCTTGCCTTTCTATATACCCGGATGCAGAAATCTGACCCTGCCCTTGATCATATCATCAGCCTTCAGGCACAGTATCCCGATGATCTGAAACTGGATAACGCCCGGGCATATGTCCTTTGTATGGCCGGGTCGCCATCCGATGCACGGCGGATTATGGAACCGGTCATTGAGCAGGCCCCTGATTATGGGCCCTTCCTGGATACCTGGGGCACCATCCTTGCTGCAGAGGGGAGGTATTCAGACGCGGAAAAAGCATGTACGAGAGCACATGCCCTCATGCCTGATGATGCGGAGGTTTTGTCCCACCTCGGGATGATCCTCTATAAATCAGGAAGAACATCCGATGCCCAGGACATATACCAGCGGTCGGTCCGGATAGATCCTGCCTTTGGGGACGGACAGAAAGGATATGCCCGTGTTCTGATGGATCTTGGCAGGTATCCTGAAGCGGGCAAGGCAATACGGGCTGCACTCCGCTTGATGCCTGGTGATACTGATCTCATCTCATGGGAACAGGAGATAGATCGCCTCCTGCTGGCCTGGCATATCAGGCAGGAGCAGGAGGCTGAACACCCGCTGATTATAAAACGAGTGGTTCCGGAGAGCCGTTCATAAAATCGAACACCTGCGGCTGTAATGTCTTCAGGTCCAGTGCTATGGCGATTGCGGGTGTCGGCTGAATGTTCATCTGTTTCTGGAATGCAGTCTGACTCTGCCAGGTACCTGAGTTAATCCCAAGCACATTGCGGTACCTGCTGATACCATAGATGTGAACATGGCCGGTATGCACCACTTCAGGGATGGGGTCGATAATGAGCCGGTCAACAGTATCTGCGGCAATCGGTGTCCGTCGCCCATAACAAGGTGCAAGGTGCCTTCTTTTCAGCATCTCCGGGATGATCTCATGGGCCTTTTCATAACTTGCCCCCGGCATCAGCCCGATGAGATCATCAAATGACCGGCCATGATACATGAGAAACCGGACACCCTGCAGGTTCACAAGAGCCGGGTTTTCGACAAAGGTGCATGAGGATGGGTATGCACTCCTGAACTTTTCCGGGATGGCCGGCTGGGGCTCTGCACCCCTGACCACATCATGGTTCCCCGGTGAGAGGATGACCCTGATATGCGGGGGAAGGCCTGAGAGCATCTCTCCCAGGACATCGTACTGCTCATATATATTGGTGATAACCAGTTCCTTGTCCTGGTCAGGATAGATACCGATACCGTCCACGAGATCTCCTGCAACCAGCAGGTATGAGACCTCACTGTCACTGAGCCAGTCTGCAAACCGGTTCCATGCGTCAAGAAGAAACGTATCACTCCCCACATGAATGTCAGAGATGAGGACCGCGGCACCTTTGCGGTCACTGGTGTAGGAAGCATGGGAGAACGGGATATCAGGCCTGAAGATCTGGTCAGCAAAGATGAGCGTTCCTTCATTGGAGAGAGATCCGCGGACCCCGATAACCTCATCAGGGACAATCCGTTCTGCTTCGGCAAAGTCAGGACGGTCCTTATTAAATAATGCATTCACCGAACCGGTCGGGTCCTCAAGCTCCACCATCCGGTGCCCGTTTCCGGTGCTCCTGACATCCATGACCATCCCGCAGACCGAAAACTCTTCCTGCTTATACCGGGTGTTGCGTTTAAGGGCTTCTATCGGAACCGGGTTACACCGACCCCGGATCATACCGGAGAGCCGCCCGTACCGGTCAGCAAAATATGCGATATAATCCTCAACCTTCGCGACCGGTCGTGCGGAACCCATCCTACCGGCGATGATATCCACCTCCGAATCACAGAGGAACCGGATACCGTCACGAGCCGGCATAACGCCGGGAATATGCTTTAAGGAGACAACCAGGCAATCATTGGGAACGCCGGATATGATCTGATCAATCAGCCGCTCATCCTTCTTTTCACAGATATATCTGACCACATCAGGATGGACCTGAAGTTTTGTATCCAGAAACCGTTCCACGATCACGGAGCTGTCAAGCATTCTGCACTAGTACCTTCATCATGGAGGGAAATATACCCATACACGAAGGGTCAGATCTGATGGCATGACTTTCACCGGTATGAAGTGAACCCTTAAGAGGCCAGCTCAAAAACCATATACAGACATTATGGCAGATCATACCGCCAAGAGATCAATACCGGATAAAATTATCAGTTTCTGGAAGAGTGAGGATCAGATACCGTCAGCCGTCAGGGAGATTGCATCAGTACTGGTAACCGTCGGGGCAGTGGTTGCCGTGCTACTGATCATCTGTGGGACCTGGCCGGCCATTGTTACCATCGAGTCTGAAAGCATGGTCCCGCATATGAATGTTGGTGACCTGGTTCTGGTAGTCGCCGGCGACCGGTACGGAACCCTGCAAAGTCTGGAGGAGGGCAATAGTTCTGGGTATGAAAAGTTCGGGATGCCCGGGGATGTTATCATTTATCGCCCGAACGGCAACACCGAGCTGCATCCTATCATTCATCGTGCCATGTTCTGGGTTGAAGAAGGTGAGGAGATCGTCGTTACTGCAGGCCAGAGAACAGGAACCTACACCGCTCCTCATGCGGGATATATTACCAAGGGTGACAATAACCCGGTGATCGACCAGGTCGGATGGTCAAATTACCGGAACCTGGGTGGCCCCATTGAGCCGGTCAAGAAGGAATGGATCATCGGGAAAGCCATGTATCAGGTTCCCCTTGTCGGATACCTCCCTCTGAATATCGTTCCGGTTATCATCATCGTGGTTGTAATCATGGTTCTTCATGAACTCTACCTCCGGAACCGGGCAAAGCGTGAGGAAGAAGAGATGAAATCGGGCAGGAAGGTCTGATCATGAACCTTCAGACCCTGTTATCAGAAACCCTTGCCGGTCATCGCCTCACCCTGGATGAGGCAGCATTCCTGTTTTCGATCACCGGTCCTGAGGTATTTGATCTCTTCCGGGCGGCTGAAGAGCTCTGCAGGCGGAAGAACGGGAACCGGGTGACCTTTGTCCGAAACCAGAACATCCATATCACCAATATCTGTAAGAACCTCTGTGGATTCTGTGGGTTTGGCCGGTCAAAAAACAGTCCGGGAGCATACCTGTTTGGAGAGGAGGAAGTAAAGGAACAGGTCAGGGCGGCAAAAGAGCGGAAGGTCTCCGAGATATGTTTCCTCTCCGGTGTTCATCCGGATTTCACCCTGGAGACCTATCTGCAGTTCATGCGATGGGTCCATGAGGTCTATCCATCGGTGCACATTCATGCCTTCTCTCCTGACGAGGTGGATTTTGTCGCACGAAAAGCAAATTTTTCGACATCAGAAGTCATCGTTCGTCTCATGAAAGGGGGCCTTGGCACCCTTCAGGGAACTGCCGCGGAGATCCTGGTTGATGATGTCAGAAAGACGATATGTCCGGCAAAAGTGAAGACCGACGTGTGGGAGAGAATCACCAGGGAAGCACATGGCCTTGGCCTTCGGTCAACTGCAACCATCATGTATGGCTCCACTGAGACACCCCGGGATCGTGCTGAACACCTGGACCGGATCAGGACGATTCAGGATGATACTGGTGGATTTACCGAGATGGTGCTCCTTACTTATATCCACCAGAAGACACCCCTGTTTGAGAAAGGTCTGGTTCAGTCAGGTCCGACCGGTCGGGATGATCTGGTGACCACCGCCGTATGTCGTCTCTTTCTCGATAACTTTGATCATATCCAGGTATCATGGCCGAAACTTGGAGTAAAAATGACGCAGATGACTCTGCTGGCCGGTGCAGATGACCTTGCCGGGACGATGTACCTGGATGATGTCACCGGAGAAGCAGGAGGCGGGATGAGTGAATATCTGGATCCAAAAGAGATGCAGTATATGTGTTCAGATCTTGGCAGGGTTCTGACAGAGCGGACTACCCTGTATTCTATCGTGTCCTGATCAAAGCCCGCGCTTTATCTGCCTGAGATCAGCCCCGGCAAAATTTGCTCCCCGAAAATCAGCCCTGGTGACTGTTGCCCCGGTAAGACGGGCACCCTGCAGGTTTGCATTCAGAAATACCGCGTCGGTCAGGTCAGTATTGGAAAGGTTCGTCCTGGTAAGATCTGCCCCGGCAAAATTTGCTTTTCGAAGGTTACAGAACTCAAAATCCGCTTCAGATAATCGAGCTCCGTTGAGATTGATTCCTTCAAGGGAAAGGCCTGTTAATTGAGCTCTCCTGAGATCCGGTCGTGTCCTCGGGTTATCAGCCTTCCATTGATTCCATGAAGCAACCCCGCCCTTTATTGCTTCAACCTGTTTTTCGTCAGCCACAGAGCCCACCTCGTATCTCTGATGATTTGACCGGTGTGCCTATATCTGTTATCAGGCGCAACTGGTAAAACCGATTCTTCATATTACAATAGAAAACCTTTTTGAGTTGCCTATATGATGACTGAGGGTATGAATCGCAGCGTATATCTAATATTGACCGGCATCGCTGCACTGGTGCTCTGTGTATCCATCTGCAGCGCTGGATTTGCACCCGAATTTGAACTGATGCCCCTGAGTATGAAGGCCCCTTCGGATGCGAAACCGTACAATGACGACGCATTTATGAATGAGGCTGAAAAGATCATCGGAAAGATCTCGAACTCTTCTGTCCCGACCGGGACCAAGCTGAGTGAAGTGACTGATGCCTATTACCGGCTTATCATGGAGAATGTAAGCCCTGAACTCTTCCCGAATGCACATAACATCGTAGCATATCTTTACTATACCTCAATGGCAGGGGAGGTCTATGAAGATTATCACGATTATTTGGGCTCCGTTTCGAAAACAACGGATGGGTCTGAATATTATACGGTTGCTGATCAGAATCGCCAGGTCGCTGCCGAGTTCTGGAACAAGATAGAGGATCTCTATCCGAACATGACCATGTTCACCCTCCCGGCAGTAGGGGACCCGATGCCTGAAGAAAAAACAGAGCAGCAGGGTGACACCCTTGAAGGTCTGGATATCGCCATTCCGATGACCCAGAAAGGTCCAGACTCATCAGCTGATGACCAGACTGAGAAGTTCAAAACCACCACGGTACGCTGGTTTGAGGATTATGTAGACCTGGCAAACCAGCCTGATGATGATCCTATGAATGATAAGACTGAAAAGTCCCCCGGTCACCGGTTCCTGATTGGCGAGGGATTGGAATGGACAGATAGTACCTATATGGATCTCATCGGCATGAATGTAGCCGAGGACTTCTACACAACGGCGAATTATATCGATGCATTCTTCTACCTGATATCAGAGGCACGGGACTATTACGAATCATATATCAATGACCGGACATATGTCTCATCTGTCTCAAACGGTGAGGAGAACTACGAAAAATCCAAGAAATACTATGATCAGGCCCAGACAGCCATCGGATACTTTGATGAGATCATTCCGAATACTACCAACAGCACTCTTCCTGACTTCCCACAATTTGGTGAAGTGGAAAAGGGAACCTTTGGTCTGGGTGAACTAGGATATATCACACCTGATATGGCTACTCAATTAAGTGGTGGAGCAGCAGAAACTACTACCTAATCCTTTTTTCATGAAAATCCTGATAGCAGTCCCCCCAACCCAGTACCATGACAAGGAACTGGCACAGGTCATGGCGGTTTATGACCAGAACAAGATTCCGTACGAGTTTGCTTCACGTGAAAAAGGGCAGGCCAAGGGCTCATTCGGTGGCCGGGTATATGTCCCCTTAAGTTTTGAGGAGGTCATCCTGACCAGAGAGGAGGAGTTTGATGCCCTGACTATACTCGGCGGTCATGGAGCCCAGGCTCATTTCTGGAATAACCCGGATCTTCTTGAACTAGTCAAGATCTTCCGGATTCACCGCAAGGTTATCGGAGGTATCAGTACTGCACCAGTGGTCATGGCCCGGGCAGGAATATTAAAAAAGCGCCCTGCAACGGTCATTCCCGGAGGTTCTATCAGGGAGATGATGAAGATGGATGTGAAATTTGAGGATAAGCCGTTTGTCTACTTGGACCGGCTGGTGACCGCCCGTGACCCTGGTGGAGCGAAACGGTTTGCCGAACTGATCGTTGAATATCTGTATGGAAATCCTGAATTTAACGGGCCACAGGTTGTTCCTGCACCAAATAAGCTGGGTTTTGATATCTGACCTATCGTGTGGCGAGTTTTGAAGCCCGTTCAAAACACCGGTCAGCATCTTTTTGCTGTCCCCGTCTCTGCAATGCTTTTCCTTTTGCAAACCATGCTACAGAAGACTCTGGAAGTTTATCAAGAACCCGGTCAAAATAGGCTATCGCGTTTTTATAATCCCCGCCTTCCATGAGCAGGTTCCCCACCTTATACATGGCATCAGTGTGGGACGGATCGCACCGGATTGTCTCAAGGTAACACCTGATCGCTTCTTCATTATTTCCGGTCTTTTCAAGGATCTGGGCCATCTCATAGTAGGCATGCCCGTTCTGGGGATCCATCTCCACGACTTTGAGGAAACATGCCGTTGCGTTCCGGTATGCCCCGAGTTTTTTATATGCCACTCCTTTTGAGAACCAGGCGGTTATGTGGTTTGCGATCATCCGGATGGTTTTATCAAAGTATTCAATGGCTTCCTGGGGCTTTCCTTCCTTGTAGAGGGCCTCCTTTCCCATCACAAGGTAAACATCAGCGATATATTTGCGGTATTTGGTGCTGCCCGGATCCAGTTCCATTGCCT
>CAYWHV010000130.1:0-6958 GCA_964458045.1 uncultured Methanospirillum sp. | reverse complement strand
TCCCGAGGTTCTGAAGTTCCTCTTCAATCTCGAAACACCGGGGAGCCGCGATATCTTCCAGGTTAATTCCTCCGAAGACCGGAGCAATACTGCGGATATGACCGATCAGATCATCATGGTCACCGGTGATACAAATAGGAAAGGCATCAATCCCGGCAAACTCCTTGAATAGAATTGCCTTCCCTTCCATGACCGGAATCGCCGCAGTGGGGCCGATATCTCCGAGTCCCAGGACTGCGGTCCCATCGGTGATGATAGCGATGGTATTGTGTTTTAATGTACAGGAAAATGCCCGTCTTTCATCTTCGGCGATGTACCGGCAGACATGGGCAACACCGGGAGTATAGGCAAGTGAGAGGTCCTCTCTGGTCTGTACCGGGACTTTAGAATGAACAGCGAGTTTCCCCTGATGTTCCAGGTGTAAAGCCAGTGATTTCTGTGCGATCTCCTCACGGTCAATATCCATGAAATGAGAGTCTCATCGGTTGGATATCAATGTTTGGAAATATCAAAAGATGAAAAAAAAGGGATCAGGGTTCGCGGTACGGGTTCACAATGCGTATTGTTGGTTTTGCTCCCTGCCCGTTCTGTCGTGGTGCGGCGGTCTGAAATGTCTGCTCTTCAGACATGATACTTGACTTGCTGACAACCATATATCCCCGTGAGTCAAGGGCGTACTGAACCCCTTCCTGCAGTGTTGCGCGGGTTACGATATCTTTCAGGTCAATTCCAAGTTTTACCATCATCATGGCGACTTCAGGTTTTACACCGGTCATGATAACCTGAGAGCCCAGAAGTTTGACTGCCGTGGTCGCCTTGATAACATGAGTTGCAACCATCTCATCGATGTGGGTGATTCCTGTCCCGTCCATAATGATTGATCTGGCCCGTTCACGGCTGATGGCATCTAAGAGCTGCTCGATCATCTTATTCGCCCGCTCGGTATCAAGCGTTCCAATCATGGGAAGAACAAGTATCTCATCCCAAATCTTGGTAATCGGGGTAGAAAGTTCAAGGATTGCGGCACTCTTTTCACGGATGGATATTTCTGCTGCCAGTTGGTCACTGATGTCTTCAAACCGGACCAGGATCTGATCCTCATTTGATGAGCCATACCGCCTCATTACTCCGGCACTCACAATAAAGGTCTTTTTTCCCTGTGGGATGGAAATTTCTGTCTCAAAGCGCTTGACTTCAGTTCCGGCATTTTTCAGACCTTCCAGTGTCTGCCTGATCACCGGAAGATTCAGGATTCCGTTGCCAATTTCATAGACCGATCTGCCTTCGATATCTGCCCTGCTCACCCCGAACGTCTGATCAAAAGCTCGGTTTCCGAAGACAACTGCATATTTATCATTTAATACAAAAAGAGGTTCATCGATCGACTGAATTATCTCAAAAGGATCAACATTGAGGGTCCTGGTTGACATATAGATGATCTATTCTCACGGGTTGATGTTATTACTTTTCATTAGTTATGCACATCACTGATACCCATCAGTTACTGCTTTAAAATGATTGAAAATAATCAGGCAGAATTACGTGAAAAACCGGGGGAATGCCCCGGTCCGGAGGAGGAAAGCGATAATGAACGCTTTAAGTTCGGAGTAAGTCACATCCGGCGACCAAACCGGATCTTTTCTCCTGCCACCCGGGGGGATGGCGGTGTGATAAGTAATACTACTCACCATGAGGTTATAAAATTAACGTATGGATCATCGACACATCCCGAACGTGCCTATAAATGGAAAGTATGGACAATGGAGAAAAAATTCAGAAAAAAATGATACGGGGGTAAAATGATTAAGCAGGGACAAATTTCGTCCCATAGAAGATTGCGCCGCTGGATCCGTCTTCTCCAAGTTTTCTGAAGACCCGTCTGACTGGCATACCGATGTACACCTCGTCTATCTCACAGATGAGGTGAGAGGTAAGCCGGGTTCCTTCATCCAGCTCGATGATGGCAAGCACATACGGAGTCAGGAGTTTGAAATTACCTGAGGAACTCCGGATGATGGAGTATGTTACCACTTTTCCGGTTCCTTTGAACTGGTGATCAACTATCTTTCCCTCCCGCCTGCAATCAGGACAAAATCCACGGGGCGGGTAGAAATATTTTCCACAGGTCATACACCGGTTTCCAATCAGGTTGTACCGGTTCTGCTGTTTTCGCCAGAATCGTGCGACTGACATCTTATGCCCTCCCGAAGATATGACAGACAACCGTGGCTCCGGTACCTCCCACGTTATGGGTCATTCCGATTTCAGTATCGATCTGTCTTCCTTTTGCATCGCCACGAAGCTGTTTGACCGCCTCATAGACCTGCTTGACACCGGTTGCTCCAACCGGATGACCACAAGCCTTCAGACCGCCGCTCGGGTTGATCGGTATCTTTCCGCCGATTGCGGTCTGTCCCTCTTCGGTCAGTTTTCCTGCCTCACCTTTCTTACAGAATCCGAGATCCTCAATTGCACATATCTCGGCAATGGTGAAACAGTCATGCACTTCAACAAATCCGATATCTTTCCGTTCAACCCCGGCCATCTGAAATGCCCTGTTTCCTGCAGCAACGGTTGCATCAAGAGTGCAGATATCTTTCCGGTCATGAAGGGCGATGGTGCTTGATGCCTGTCCTGCTCCAAGAACCTTGATTGGGGTGTCAGTAAATTCCCGTGCCCGTTCCAGGGGGGCAAGGATAACTGCTGCAGCCCCGTCAGTTACCGGTGAACAGTCAAAGAGCCGGAGTGGATCTGCGACAAGCGTTGAATTGAGAACGGTGTCAAGGGTGATCGGTTTTCTGAACTGGGCATTTGGATTCTTTGCACCGTTATCATGGTTTTTCACGGCGACCTGGGCAAGTTGTTCCCTGGTCAGGCCGTACCGGTGCATATAATCAGTTGCCATCATTGCATACAGACCGGGGAACGTGACTCCTGCAATGCCTTCCCATTCCCGGTCTGCTGCTGCGGCAAGAACATCAGTGGTCACTTCAGTGCCGACATCGGTCATCTTCTCAACACCGGCTGCGACGACGATATCAGACAGACCTGATGCTACCGCAGTGTATGCCTGCTTAAAAGAAAGACCTCCTGATGCACAGGCTGCCTCGACACGGGTGGCCGGGATATTGTCGGTTGCAAGTCCTGCATAATCTGCGATCAGGGCACCGATGTGTTCCTGTTCAACAAATCTGCCTGCACTCATGTTTCCAACAAATATCTCGTCGATACGTTCTCCGGAGAGGTTTGCATCCTCAAGGGCAAGAGCTCCTGCCTCGACAAAGAGATTACGGAATGATGACTCCCATTTCTCTCCGAACTTTGTACAGCCTACGCCGATTACTGCGACTTCTCTCATTCCATCATCACCACTTTGCCTTTGTGTTTTGCATAGACTGCATAGTCCACGAGCTTCTTGTCTGCCAGAAGAGCCGAGACCGATGGTGCTGCATCACGGTTAAAGAGGTCAGAATTGATGACATCAGTAACGGTGAGATCAAACGAGTCACTCCCTGAACCAGATCCGTAT
Organism: uncultured Methanospirillum sp.; assembly: GCA_964458045.1. Lineage (GTDB taxonomy): Archaea > Halobacteriota > Methanomicrobia > Methanomicrobiales > Methanospirillaceae > Methanospirillum. The sequence goes on along the minus strand of CAYWHV010000130.1, from coordinate 3,429 downwards.
GAGGTCATGAAGATCCGATCTCCTGGTTTAGCGATATCCAGAACCGCTGAAAGACCAACCATGGAAGCACCGGAGTAGGTATTTCCAAGATAGGTGACTGCAAGACCGGGCTTTATCTGGTCCATGGTAAACCCGAGCATTGATGCCGCCTGAACCGGGAATTTTCCGTTTGGCTGGTGGAAGACTGCATAGGTATAGTCAGATGGTTTTGTTCCCATCTTTTCGAGCATCATCTTTGAAGCACCGACGACATGCTTAAAGTATGCAGGCTCTCCGGTAAACCGGCCGCCATGACGTGGATATGGTTTGTTTTCACGTCTCCAGAAGTCGGGAGTGTCGGTGGTATATGAACAGGTATGATTGATTTCAGCGATGGGATCGTCGTTTCCGATGATCATGGCCGCTCCACCGGCTGCAGCGGTATATTCGAGTGCATCTCCCGGTTCTCCCTGGGCTACGTCAGCACCGACTGCAACAGAATAGGTAACCATACCGGATTTTACCAGACCCATTGAGGTCTGAATTGCGGCTGTTCCTGCCTTACAGGCAAATTCATAATCTGCAGCGGTCATGACCGGGGTTGCCCCGATTGCTTCTCCGACGGTAGCAGCCGTAGGTTTCACCGCGTAAGGATGCGACTCTGATCCGACATATACCGCTCCGATATCTGCAGGATTGACTCTCCTCCGTGCCATTGCTGCCCGGGCAGCTTCAACGGAGATAGTGATCGTATCTTCATCCATATCTGGCAGTGCCTTTTCAAAGACACCAAGGCCACGTGCAATTTCGGTACCATTTGCGCCCCATACCCGGGCAATTTCTTCTATTTTAATACGGTATCGTGGGATATACGCACCGTACGAGATGATTCCTACCATTTTTCTTCCCTCAGTCTCTCCACGATATCTTCGATGCCCTGTGTGGTACACATGAGCGTGATGTTATCCTTCTCGGCCATCTTTGGCACAATCGGGTGCACATCACCGAGGCTGATACCGTGAAGCACTACGCACCGGGGCTTGAAGGGAGTAACCCGGATAGCCACCATCGGCGACTTTCCATTCGAAACTCCGGTAAAAATGAGCGCCCGCTCAGTACTCCAGCCGTATATCCGGTTAAATTCGCTTGCGGTAAGGTTCATTATCGCCCGAAGACTGTCAATTACCGTATATCCGTAAATGCTCAGGTGCACCGGACCGGTAATGATATCGGCACCGATGACACCGGCGAATGTTGACAGGTTGATGGGGCTTTTGTAATCATGGAGGTCATAAATTACTCCGTCCCCCATCTCCGCAAAGAGCAGTGAAGCATATTTATGGATATACTTCCCGCCCTTTCCTTCATCAATGGCAAGGATACTGTCAACAATACGTCCGATAATGGCAGTGCCCGGACTTTTTCTCCTTCCGCTTTCATAGTCACTAATGACTGATGGCGATACACCAAGGTACTCGGAGAGCTGTCCCTGAGAAATGTCAAAACTAAGTCGCCATTTCTTCAGGGTTTTTCCCGGAGAATCAGATAGTGTTATCTCCCCCGCCATCTTCTCCGCGAGTCGATGACGAAGTCCCGATTCCATGCCAGTACACTATGATGGAGGGGAGTTATATAATTAACGAAGATCGGTTCGACAAAGAGCGATAATGCCGGACCTGTCAGGGTTCCTCATATTCTTTTTTTCTCCTCATTAAATTCTCTTTCTGCTTCTCAAGCATCTTCGCTGCCTCTTCTTCAGATACACCAGGATCGCGGAACCTGAAGTATTTTTCACAGGGCATCTGATCACAAAGGCCGCAATGTGGTAACTGTTTTTCATTTGCACAACACTCATGAACCGGGCAGACATCGGTATCCGCAAATTCCGTCCAGAACACGCTCCCGTCTGACTCATCACATCCCGGACAGTCTTTCTCAAAATGTTCACACTCATCACAGTACATTCCACAGACAGTAGGAATCTCTCTGGTCATGTATGATGCCTCTGTTTTCCAAGGTAATGAAAGATGGGTTTAGAATAAAAAAGACTCACATGCGTATTGATTTCAATAAATGCCTGAAATATTGTCTTAATCAGTCCTCTCAAAAAAATTTATTTTATGATACACCTATATACGAATTTGTCTGTGACACAGACAAGAGGAGATGTACATGGCAATCATCAAACGAGATCCGTTCAACATGTTCAGGGGTGAAATGGACAATATGTTTGCCGAGATGGAAAACAGGTTTCAGTCTCTCATCCCCACATTCCCTGCATATTCCCAGGGGGGACGTGAAATTGCTCCGGTTTTCTCCGGCGGCTTTACCGTTGATGTAAAACAGCAGGATGATCAGGTTATTGCAAAAGCCGACCTTCCGGGTTGCAATAAAGAAGATGTCAAAATCCGCCTTGTCAGACCAAACCTCCTTCAGATCTCCTGTGAACGGACCGATGAGAAAGAGCAGGAAGAAAAGGACTTTTTTATCCGGGAGCGGTTCTTTGGTTCGGCCAGCCGGAGTGTTCCCCTTCCGGTGGAAGTGACCGAGGAGAATGCCAGTGCAACATTTGAAAATGGTGTTCTGGAAGTAACATTCAAAAAATCAGAGAAAGAGTCCGGAGGAGATATCCCTATCCTCTAATTCTCTTCTTTTTTATAATCCAGATAGAGATTTAATTGATCTACCTCCTGAATTGACAGAGTAGTTTCACCTGACTCGGCATTGAGGATATGCCCTCCGGCATCACGTGCATCGGTGATGAAGTGGAGATGAAATCCTGCATAATTGACGCCATCCATCCATTCCGGAAACCAGAACCCGGCGATCGTTCCGGTTGCATTCTCCAGGTGAAAGACGCTCTGGTTATCGATCACTGCAGATAAGGGTGGATATGGCTCTTCCTGGGATGGAATACTTCTGAATGAAAGGTTTGTGAAGGGCCCGTCAACCCGTACAGCATATATCTGCTCAGGATCGGGCAATGATTCCCTGATGATTGTATTGAGTTCCTCCAGTGACGAGGTTTCCTGAATCGTGTATGAGCTCTCCGGGGTAAATTTGAGGGTATTTCCAAAACAGACCCCGGTATCTCCTGGTGGTGTATTGACTACTCCGTCGATAGTAATCTGATATACCGTCCCGTCAAGCTGTAATAATTCTCCATCCATATCCTCGAATCCGCCCACTCCGAAATCCCCGAGACGGTTCATTTCATCAATCGAAAAGACTTCTGAATACTCTCCTTTTTCCAATATTGCAAATGAACCTGCCTGATAGAGTAAAGAAGATGTGTTTGTTTCATCTCCATACAGAGTCCCGGACATACCAAGCATGATAATGAGAACCAGAAACAGGCGAAAAGAGCATAACTTCCGAATCATTCATCTCTATTATCACTCAAACCACTTGAGTTTTTATGCTTCACCTGCATTCGTTCAAGAAGAGCAA